>JANNKS010000199.1:0-1629 GCA_031396425.1 Rhizobacter sp.
ATGCGCGGCGGATTCGGGTGCAGCCGGGCCATCGCGATGGCGTCGACATACACACCGTCGCGCAGCGCATAACCGCGGTGCGTGCCTTCGATCTCGAAACCGAACTTCCTGTAAAGGGCGATCGCACCCTGGTTGTCGGAGTACACCGTCAATTCGATGCGCAGCGCGCCGGCCCAGCGGTCGGCGTAGTCGCACATCGCCGCCATCAACGCCATGCCCACACCCCGGCGCTGCGCCTGCGGCAGCACCGAGATGCCCAGCATCAATGCATGGCGGCGGCGCAACTGCGCACCCACCGGGTGCAGGCCGGCGGTACCGACCACGTCTCCATTCAGTTCGGCCGCGAGCGGCAGGTCGGTCTTGCCCGGGGCGAAGTTCTCCGCCAAGCGCGCGCGCCAGATCTCTTCGTCGGTGTAGGGCAGCTGCATCAGCCCCGGGTAGATCGCCGGGTCGCCCATGATGCGGGCGAACGCAGCGGCGTCTTTCGGACCGGCGCGGCGAACCGTGATCGTCATCTGCGTGCTCCCCGTTCCAAGAACCGCCGGGTGGTGAGGCTGCAGCCGGGTCGTGCCGCGCTGTCATGCTGCCGCCGCGCGCAGCCCGCGCAGCGGCGCGACGGCGCAATGCTCAGCTGCGATCTGCCACCCATGCCTGCACGGAAGCCAGCGCTGCGCCGATCTTGCCCGGCTCGGTGCCGCCGGCCATCGCCATGTCGGGTTTGCCGCCACCCTTGCCGCCCACCTGAAGCGCCACAAAGTTGACGAGCTCGCCGGCCTTGATCTTTCCAATGCTGTCGGCCGTCACGCCGGCGGCGATCTGCACCTTGCCGCCCTCCACCGTGGCCAGCACGATGGCCGCGGTCTTGAGCTTGTCCTTGAGCTTGTCGAGAGTTTCGCGCAGCGTCTTCGCGTCGGCGCCTTCGAGCAACGCCGCGAGCACCTTGATGCCATTCACGTCGACCGCCTGCGCCAGCAACTCGTCACCCTGCGAGGACGCGAGCTTTCCCTTCAGTGCGGAGATTTCCTTCTCGAGCGAGCGCACCTGGTCGAGCACCTGGTTCAGGCGCGCTGGCACTTCGGCGGGCGCCGCCTTCAGGGTGCCGGCAATGGTGTTCACCATGCCTTCGAGCGACTGCAGATAGACCAGCGCGTTGCTGCCCGTCACCGCCTCGACACGCCGCACGCCGGCCGCAACACCGCTTTCCGAGACGATCTTGAACAGGCCGATGTCGCCGGTGCGCTGCACATGCGTGCCGCCGCAGAACTCGCGGCTGCTGCCGATGTCGAGCACGCGCACCTCGTCGCCGTACTTTTCGCCGAACAGCATCGTCGCACCCGACTTCTGCGCGTCGTCGATGCTCATCACGCGCGCCAGCGTCGCGGCATTGGAGAGAATCTCAGCGTTCACGATCGCTTCCACCTGCGCCACCTGCGCCTCGCTCATCGGTGCGTTGTGTGCGAAGTCGAAACGGGTGCGCTCGGGCGTCACCAGCGAGCCCTTCTGCTGCACATGCGCGCCCAGCACCTCGCGCAGCGCCTTGTGCATCAGATGCGTGGCGCTGTGGTTGCGCACGGTCTTGGCGCGGCGCTCGGCATCGACGCGGGCGACGAACTCGTCGCCGAGTTCGAC
>JANNKS010000242.1:0-5397 GCA_031396425.1 Rhizobacter sp.
CGTCGATCTCCCGAGCGGGAACAGCGGCCTCTCGGCCGTCTCACGGGAGCTGGCACTGGTGGGCGTCGTGGCCGGCTACGTGGCAACGATCGTGGCCGCTCTCCGCCTCGACGCGGGTCGTGCCGCCGCGGTCGCGGTCGCGTTGGCACCCTTCAGGTTGTCGATGTGCAGGGTCACCAGCGCATGGTTGGCAAAGCCCTGGAAAAACTCGAACGCGAGCTGGGTGTCGAAGCCGCCGACCATGCCGCTCTTGAACGGCACATCCATGTGCAGCCCCGGTCGTCCGGAAAAATCGATCACGACCCGCGACAAGGCTTCGTCAAGCGGCACGTAAGCGTGGCCGTAGCGTGTCAGCCCCTTCTTGTCGGCCACCGCCTGCGCCACCGCCATGCCCAGCGTGATGCCGACGTCTTCCACGGTGTGATGGCCGTCGATGTGCAGGTCGCCCTGCGCTTGCACGTCCAGATCGATCAGGCCGTGGCGCGCGATCTGGTCGAGCATGTGGTCGAAAAACCCGATGCCGGTGGCAAGCTGTGCCTGGCCGGTGCCGTCGAGGTTGACGCGCACCCGGATCTGCGTTTCCTTGGTGTTGCGCGTCACCTCGGCAATGCGGTCGCTCATCAAAGGCTCGCTGAAAGGGTTTGTTGAAGGGCGTCGATCATCTGGGTGTTTTCGTCGGGCGTGCCCACCGTCAGGCGCAGGCAATTCTTCAGCAGTGGGTGCAATCCGGCAATGTGTTTGACCAGCACGCCGCGCTGCTTCAGACCTTCGAAGCACTGCTTCGAGTCGGCAACGCGCACCAGGATCATGTTCGCTTCGCTGGGAAAGGCCGTCAGCCCCGGCATCGAGCCGAGCGCCCGTTGCAGCCGCGCGCGCTGTTCACAAAGAATCGACGCCTGGCGCGCGAACTCGTCGGCGTGCTGCAGCGCAAACAGCGTCGCTTCGGAGTTCAATGCACTGATGTTGTAGGGCGGGCGCACCTTGTCGATTTCATCGATCAGCGCCGGTGCGCCCACCATGTAACCCAGGCGCACACCGGCCAGGCCGAACTTGCTGAGGGTGCGCATCACCAGCACATGTTCGTGTTCGGCCAGGCGCTGCATCCAGGTGCGCGACGAAAACGGCTGGTAGGCCTCGTCGAACACCACCAGGCCGTCTTGCCCGGCGACCGCCGCGACGATGCGCTCGACCACGCCTTCGTCGAACAGATTCGCGGTCGGATTGTTCGGATAGGCGATGTAGGTGATCGCCGGGCGATGCTGCGCGATGGCGGCAAGCATCGCCGCTTCATCGAGCTCGAACGCCGCCGTGAGCGGCACACCGACGAAATTCAAGCCCTGCAGCCTGGCCGACATCTCGTACATCACGAAACCGGGCAGTGGTGCCAGCACGGTATTGCCCGGCAGGTCGCAGGCCATCGCGAGCAGGCTGATGAGTTCGTCGGAGCCGTTGCCCAGCATCATCTTGCAGCCGCGCGGTGCCTTCACGTGCACCTCCAGCGCCGCGATCACCGCCGCGACGCAGTCGCCTGGGTAGCGGTTGATCGCGACGCGCCCGAGCCGATCGCCCAGTTCGCGCTGCAGGCTCTCGGGCAGGCGAAACGGGTTTTCCATCGCGTCGAGCTTGATCAAACCGGCGCTGGGCTGGATGGCATAGGCGTGCATGGACTGCACGTCCTGGCGGACGACGCGTTGCAGGCGTTCTTGCAAGCGCGTTCTCATGGGGTGCTCGGCAGCGTGATTCGCATCAGCGCCGCCTGGGCATGCGCGTGCAGACCCTCGCCGTGGGCGAGTTCGGCGGCAATGAGACCCAGCGTCTGCGCGCCCGCTTCGCTCACCTCGATCAGGCTGCTGCGCTTCTGGAAATCGTAAACGCCGAGCGGCGAGGAAAAGCGCGCCGTTCCCGACGTGGGCAACACGTGGTTCGGCCCGGCGCAATAGTCACCCAGGCTTTCGCTGGTGAAGGCGCCCAGAAAAATCGCGCCGGCGTGTTTGAGCAGCGGCTCCCAGCGGTGCGGGTCGCGTGAACTCACCTCCAGGTGTTCGGGCGCGATTCGGTTGCTAATGGCACAGGCTTCCTCCATCGAACGGGTGTGGATCAGCGCGCCGCGCCCCTCGAGCGACGCGCGGATCACGTCGCGGCGCGGCATCGTGGGCAGCAGGCGCTCCACCTGCGCCCGGACCTGCGCGATGTAGTCGGCGTCGGGGCAGAGCAGAATGCTTTGCGCCAACTCGTCGTGTTCGGCCTGGCTGAACAGGTCCATCGCCACCCAGTCGGGCGGCGTGCTGCCATCGGCGAGCACGAGGATTTCACTCGGCCCGGCGATCATGTCGATGCCGACCTTGCCGAACACACGGCGCTTCGCGCTCGCCACATAGGCGTTGCCCGGCCCGGTGATCTTGTCGACCGCGGGAATCGTGGCGGTGCCGTACGCAAGCGCGGCAATCGCCTGCGCACCACCGATCGTGAACACCCGGTCCACCCCCACAATCGCCGCGGCCGCCAGCACGAGCGGGTTGCGTTCACCGACTGACGAAGCCGCGCCGGCCCCGCCAGTGGCCACGCTGCCGCGCGCAGGCGTGGGCACCACCATGATGATTTCTCCCACGCCCGCCACCCGGGCCGGCACGGCGTTCATCAGCAGGCTCGACGGATAGGCGGCCTTGCCGCCCGGAACGTAGATGCCCACCCGGTCCAGCGGCGTGACCTTCTGTCCGAGCAACGAGCCGTCTTCATCGCGATAGCTCCAGCTCTGGCCACATACCTGGAGCTGCCGTTCGTGGTAGCTGCGCACCCGGGCGGCGGCTGCCTCCAGGGCGCTGCGTTGCGCCGGCGTGATCGAGCGCAACGCGGCCAGCAACTCATCTTGCGAGATCTCCAGTGCACCGACGTTGGTGGCATCCAGGCCATCGAAGCGGCGCGTGATCTCGAGCACGGCTGCGTCACCCCGGGTGCGCACATCGGCCACGATGTCGGCAACGCGCTGTTCGATCAACGCGTCGGTCTGCGCCGACCAGTGCAGCACGCGCTGGAACTCGGCTTCGAAATCGGTCGCTCGGGTGCTGAGCTGGCGCACGGCAACACTCATGGTGCGTGACCCACCGCGGCAGCGAACGCATCGATCAGGCCGCGCAGCGCCTCGCGCTTGAGTTTCAACGACGCCTGGTTCACGACCAGCCGCGCCGAAATCGGCATGATGGTCTCGACCTCGGTCAGTTGATTCGCCTTCAAGGTGCCGCCGGTCGACACCAGGTCGACGATCGCATCGGCCAGGCCGGTCAGGGGGGCGAGTTCCATCGACCCGTACAGCTTGATCAGGTCGACGTGCACGCCCTTGTTTGCGAAATGGTCGCGTGCGATCTGAGTGAACTTGGTCGCCACGCGGATGCGAGAACCTTGTTTGACGGCTGCCGCGTAGTCGAAATCGGCGCGCACCGCCACGCTCATGCGGCACTTCGCAATGTTCAGGTCGAGCGGCTGGTACAGCCCCTGGCCGCCGTGCTCGAGCAAGGTGTCCTTGCCCACCACGCCCAGGTCGGCACCGCCATACTGCACATAGGTCGGCACGTCGGTGGCGCGCACCAGCACCAGCCGCACGTCGGCACGGCTCGTGGCGATGATCAGCTTTCGGCTCTTCTCGGGGTCTTCCGACACCTCGATACCGGCAGCTTTCAGCAAGGGCAAAGTCTCGTCGAAGATGCGGCCTTTCGACAAAGCCAACGTGATCACGATGGCGCCCCCTGCTTGACCATCGTGATCACGATGGCACTCCCCGGCGCATCGTCGTGATCACTTGATCCTCTCGATGTCCGCACCAATGCCGCGCAGCTTGCTTTCCATCCGGTCGTAGCCGCGGTCGAGGTGGTAGATGCGGTCGACGAAGGTGTCGCCATCAGCCACCAGGCCGGCAATCACCAGGCTGGCCGACGCGCGCAGGTCGGTGGCCATCACGGTCGCGCCGGAAAGCCGCGGCACGCCCTGCACCGTGGCGGTCCGGCCGTCGATCTGGATCTGCGCGCCCAGGCGCAGCAACTCGTTGACGTGCATGAAGCGGTTCTCGAAGATCGTCTCGGTCACCGTGGCGGTGCCCTCGGCGATGCAGTTCAGCACCATGAATTGCGCCTGCATGTCGGTCGGGAAAGCTGGAAATTCGCTGGTGCGAAAGCTCACCGCGCGCGGCCGGCCGTGGCTGCGCACCCGGATCCAATCGGCACCGCTGTCGATGCGGATGCCGGCTTCGCGCAACCTGTCGATCACGGCGTCGAGGTGTTCGGCACGCGCTCCGCGCAACACCACGTCGCCGCCCGCCGCTGCCACCGCGCACAGGAAGGTGCCGGTCTCGATGCGGTCCGGCACGATGCGGTGCGCCGTCGCGCCGGCCAGACCGTGCAGCGCACCGACCCCCTGAATCACGATGCGCCGGGTGCCATGGCCAACGATGCGCGCGCCCATCGCGATCAGCATTTCGGCCAGGTCGGGCACCTCGGGCTCCTGGGCGGCGTTTTCCAGCACCGTTTCACCGTCGGCCAGCGTCGCCGCCATCAGCAGGTTTTCAGTGCCGGTGACGGTGACCATGTCGGTCGTGATGTGGGCGCCGTGCAGGCGCTTCGCCTTTGCCAGGATGTAGCCGTGTTCGACCGTGATCTGCGCGCCCATCGCCTGCAGGCCCTTGATGTGCTGGTCGACCGGCCGGGAGCCGATCGCGCAGCCGCCGGGCAGGGACACGGTGGCTTCGCCGAAACGCGCGAGCAGCGGCCCGAGCACCAGGATGGCGGCGCGCATCGTCTTCACCAGTTCGTACGGCGCCTCGGGCGAGGTGACGCGACCCGCGTCCACCGTCACGCTGGCAGCTTGCGCCACGTCGCGTTCGGCCGAGGCGCCCATATTGCGCAACAGCTTGAGCGTCGTGTTCACGTCCTGCAGGTGCGGAACGTTCGTGAGCGTCACCGGCTCCGGCGTCAGCAAGGCGGCGCACAACTCGGGCAGCGCCGCATTCTTGGCGCCGGAAATGGCGACTTCGCCCTCGAGACGATGGCCGCCGCGAATCAGGAGTTTGTCCATGCGAAAGGGCTGTGGGGCGCAGGCTCGTTCGGCGTTTGCGCCCGCTTGCACAAGCAGGCCCAACCGCCGCAGTGGACCCTGCGGCGGTGTTCAGTGGTGTTGGGCAGGCGCCGGGTTCGGGCTCGCAGCCCATTCGGCGGGGGTGAGCGTCTTCATCGACAGGGCGTGGATTTGCTCGCGCATTCTATCGCCCAGCGCCGCATAGACCTTCTGGTGGCGCGCAACCCGGTTGCAGCCTTCGAAATCGGCCGACACGATGGTGGCGAAAAAATGCCGCCCGTCGCCTTCCACCTGCAGGTGAACGCAGGCGAGTCCCTGCGTGATGAAACGTTCGAT
>JANNKS010000274.1:0-5249 GCA_031396425.1 Rhizobacter sp.
GAAGCGCTGGTGCTGCTGCTCGCCGCCGGCGTCGTGCACGGCAAGCTGTCGCAGTACCCGCTGCGCTGGAGCGACGCGGCCGAGCTTCCGTCGGTGTTCGCGCAGCAGCTGGCGCTCAACCCGATGCACAACCTCTACGACACCTGGACCTTCCGCGAGACCGGTGTCGACGAAGTGCGATTGCGGCATGCCGCGAACCGGGTGCGCGGTTTCGTCGGCCTGCCGCCCTTGGAGGGAAACGAGCCGATCACCCTGCTGCGCAGTGTTCCTGCTAGACCGGGCGCGCCCAGCAGCGCGCCGCCGAATGTGGTTCTGGTGCTGCTCGAATCGTTTGCCGGCCACAAGGTGGGGGCGCTCGGCAGCCCGCTCGGCGCCACGCCCAGTTTCGACACGCTGGCGCGCGACGGCCTGTTGTTCACCCGCATGATGACGGCCCATGCACACACCGCGCGTGGCGTGTTCGCCACCGTCACCGCCATTCCTGACGTGTCGCGCCAGTCGACGGCCTCACGCAACCCAGCGGCGGCGAACCAGTTCAGCATCGTCAGCGAATTCAGGACGCACAAGAAGTTCTACTTCATCGGCGGCAGCACCTCGTGGGCGAATGTGCGCGGGCTGTTGGCGAGCAACATCCCGGGCATCGACATCGTTGAACAGACCCGCCTGAAGGCACCTGCGGTCGATGTGTGGGGTGTGTCCGACAAGAACCTGCTGCTCGAGGCGAACGAATGGCTTGCGGCGCAGACGCAGCCCTTCTTCGCCATCATCCAGACCAGCGGCAACCATCGGCCCTACACCATTCCCGACGAGGACGCGCAGGTCTTCGATCCGCCGATTCCAGGTGCCCAGGCGCTGCAGGACAACGGCTTCATTTCGGCCGACGAGTACCGTGCCTTCGCCTACCTCGACTGGTGCGTCGGCCAGTTCATGCAACGCGCGCGGCGCGAGAAGTACTTCGAGAACACGATCTTCGCCTTCGTCGGCGACCATGGCATCAGCGGTGTCACCGGGCCGCACTTCCCCGCCGCCTGGCGCGAGCTGGCGATCACCCAGGGGCATACCCCGCTGCTGATCTATGCGCCGGGACGTGTGGCGCCGCGACGCATCGAACATTGGGCGCAGCAGGTCGATGTGATGCCCACACTGGCGGCGCTGGCGGGCATCGCCCACCGCAACACCACCCTTGGGCGCGATCTGCTCGACCCGCGCTTCGATTCGTCGCGCATTGCCTTCACGTTCCAGTTCACGGGCCGGGACGATCTGGGTGTGCTGGTGGGCGACCACATGCTGGTCGACACCGAGCCCTTGACCGTGTACGACATCCAGTCGGCGCAGCCGCGCCGCAACCTGCTGGCGCAACCGGTGGTGCCCGGGAGTGCTGCCCAGGTAGCCAAGGTGTGGGGTGGCTTCCCTCGCGACTACGACAACGTCGCGCGGTACCTGCAGACACACAACAAGCGTCTCGATGCAGTGCCGTAGCTGGAATCGACGCGCGTTTGGGGTGCGGTTGCGACGCGAACGGCGTGCCGCAACGACTAGGCGTTGCTGGTGGACCGCACTTCGTCGATGGTGGTCAGTCCGGTGAGCACTTTTTCGATGCCGTCCTGACGCAGGCTGCGCATGCCTTCGGACAGCGCCAGTTGTTGCATGCCCTCGGCGCGCTGACCGGTCTGGATCAGGTGGCGCAGTTCGGGCGAAACGACCATCAGCTCGTGTACGCCGACCCGGCCCTTGAAGCCGCTGTGGTCGCACGCCAGGCAGCCGACGCTGCGATACGCCTGCAGCCGGCCGTCGCGGCCGAAGCGTTTCACCCAGCTGGCCAGCACGTCGTCCTTGTTGACCGGCGCTTCGCCGCGGCCGAACGAGTGCATGAAGTCGCCGAGCAATTCGTGCACCTGTTTCGGCGTCGCGTCTTCGCTCTGCAGGCACTTCGTGCAGTTGCGCCGCACCAGACGCTGCGCGAGCACGGCGAGCAGCGAGTCGGCGAAATTGAACGGGTCCATGCCCATGTCGAGCAGACGTGTCACGGTTTCGGGTGCGCTGTTGGTGTGCAGTGTGCTCAGCACCAGGTGGCCGGTGAGGGACGCTTCGATCGCCACCTGCGCGGTTTCCTGATCGCGGATTTCGCCGACCATGATCACATCCGGGTCAGCGCGCAGGAACGCGCGCAGCGCCTTCGCGAACGTCCATTCGATCTTCGCGTTCACCTGCACCTGGCGCAGCCCCGGCTGGGTGATTTCGATCGGGTCTTCAGCGGTCCAGATCTTGCGCTCGGGAACGTTGATGTGCGAGAGCGCCGAATGCAGCGTCGTCGTTTTTCCGGAGCCGGTGGGCCCGACGCACAGCACCAGGCCGTAGGGCCGCTCCACGGCGGTCTTGAAATGGGTCAGGTTGCGGTCTGACAGCCCGAGGTTGGCCAGCGGAATCGGGCGCGCCGAGGCCAGAATCCGCATCACCAGGTCTTCCAGGCTGTTGTTGGTGGGAATCGTCGCCACGCGCAGCTCGATCTTGTGGTGCGCCGAGAACTTCGAGAAGTTGATCTTGCCGTCCTGCGGCTTGCGGCGTTCGCTGATGTCCAGATCGCACATGATCTTGATGCGGGCGATCAATGCGCTGCGGTAGTTCGGCGGCAGCTCGAGGTAGGTGCGCAGCACGCCGTCCTTGCGAAACCGGATGCGGATTTTTTCGCGCCCGGGGTAGCTCTCGATGTGGATGTCGGACACGCCCTCCTTGTGCGCTTCGATGATCATGTTGTTGATCAGGCGCACCAGCGAGTTGTCGGACTGTTCGATCGCGGCGTCGTCGTCCTGAGCGCCACGATTCAGGCCTTCGCGTTCCAGCGATTCCACCAGCTTGCCGGTGTCGTCGACCTGGAATTCACCCTCCTGGGCAGGTTGATCCCACGAGTAGCTGCGCCCGGTGTCGGCGCCGAGCTTTTCGTAGGCGGTGACCAGCACTTCCCCAAGGGACTTGCTTTGCGCGAGCACGGGCACCACCTTCATCTGCGTGATGAATTCGACTTCCTCGAGCGAATCGCGCCGGCGCGACGGGTCGTCCACCGCGACGATCAGGCGGGTGTCGCGAACCAGCAAGGGCAGCACCTGCACGCGCGCCGCCACCGCGTAGCTCAGCGCCCGAAGTGCCACCGCCTCGAGCGGAAAGACGTCGATGTTCACGAGCGGATAGCCCATCTTGCGGGCCAGGGCCACCTGCAGGTCTTCGGTGGATACCACACCCATGCGCACCAGCAACTCGCCCAGCGGTACGCTGCGGTCGGTCTTCTGCTGCGCCAGGGCCGCGTCGAGCTGATTTTCGGTGACCATGCCCAGCGACAACAGCGCCTCGCCGATGCGCACCATCGGCATGCGCGCCTGCTGATCAATCGCCTCGAGCAACTGCTCGGGCGTGACCAGTTGGCGCGTAAGCAGGATGTCGCCGAGCTTCTGGCCGCGCAGCGTTTGCTGTGCGTTCAAACCCTGGGTGACCTGCAACGGCGTGGCACTGGACTGCTGCACCAGCACCTCGCCGATGCGCGCTCCGACGGCGAAGCTGCTGAACGCGCAGCGCGGCACGAACATGCGTTGCACTGCGCCATTGGCGTCGGCCTCGGGAAACAGGAACAGACCGAAATCGCGCTCGACGTAGCCGATGCTGTTGCCGCTCAGTTCGCCGCCCGACACCAGTTGGATGCGGTAGGGCACGGCCGTGCGCTGGCTCAGGATGTCGCTGTGTGGGTCGGAATGCGGCAGGTAGGTCGGCTGCAGCGGGGTGGTCAGCGTGATCGAGCGGAAATGTTCGAAGCGCAGCGCGAAGGTGGTTCGCGCCGGTGGCATCTGCACATAGGCAACCGATTGTTCCGGGACGAAGAAAGTCAGCCGCCCGCTGCTGCGCACATTGTTCAGGCCCACCACGTCACAGGCCAGTGGTTCGGTCTGTTCAGTGGGCTCCGGGTACGTGGCAAACGGCGGCGTGGGCCAGCGAAAGGCTTCTTCGGTCGCCTTCTCGACTTCCGGCTCGAACGCGGCCGGAATCGTGGTCATCGCCCATTCCGCCGTGGCGGTGTCATCAGCCATCCGCAGATCCTCTTCGTTGTGCAATATCGCCGCATGGCCCGCACTGCGGGCAGGCGGTGCTGGCAGGTCATCCTAGCGCAGCACCCCGCGTGGGGAGCCTGAGAACTGACCCGTCGAAACCCGTCATTTCGTGCCTGGAATCACGCCAACAGGCTGCGCAATCGCAAATCTGTCACTGCCCCAATGCCTCCAGCGCCGTGTCCCGAGGCGGCGGCAGCGCCGTGCCGGCGCCACTGTGTCAGCGCTTCATGTGTTGAGGCAGGAACGTCGCGATTTCCGGCACGGCATAGAGCAGACCCACCATCAGCACCATCAGCAGGAAGAACGGAAACGCAGCGCGGGCGATCGTGCCGATGTCGCGCCGTGTCATGCCCTGCAGCACGAACAGGTTGAAGCCCACCGGTGGCGTGACCTGGGCCATTTCGACCACAACGACGATGAAGATCCCGAACCACAGCGGGTCGATGCCGGCCTTCTGAATCGTCGGCTGGATCACGCCCATCGTGAGCACCACCATCGAGATGCCGTCGAGAAAACAACCGAGCAGCACATAGAAGATCGTCAGAGAAACGATCAGTTGCAGTTGGCTCAGGCCCATCGCGGCAATCCACTCGGCCAGGTGGCGCGGCAGACCGATGTAGCCCATGCTGAGCGTGAGAAACGCGGCGCCGGCGAGGATCAACGCGATCATGCAATACAGGCGCGTGCCGCCCATCAACGACTCCTTGAAGGTGCGCCAGTCGAGCGAACCTTGCATGGCAGAGATGATCAGGGAGCCCAGCACTCCCAACGCAGCGGCTTCTGTGGCGGTGGCAATGCCGGTGTAGATCGAGCCCAGCACGGCGACGATCAGCAGTACCACCGGAATCAACGCACGGGACTCGGCGAGCTTTTGCGCCAGCGTCATCACCGGGTCGGGCGGCGGGATCTGATCCGGGTGGCGCAGCGCCCACGCCGCGATGTAGAGGGAGAAGATCAGCGCCAGCAGCAAGCCAGGCAGGATGCCGGCGATGAACAGCTCGGAGATCGACACATCGGCCGTCACGCCGTAGACAATCATGATGATCGACGGTGGGATCAGCAGGCCCAGCGTCCCGGCGCCAGCCAGCGAGCCCAGCGAGATGCCTCTCGGGTAGCCACGCCGCTCGAGTTCCGGCAGGCTCATCTTGCCGATCG
>JANNKS010000289.1:0-8906 GCA_031396425.1 Rhizobacter sp.
TCTGCTGCTGCGCCGCGGCGTTTGCGTTGCGCAGTCTGCCCCACAGGTCGATCTCGAACGAGGTCGCCAGCGCGACGCGGTGCGTCGTCGATTCCGCACCGCCCGGGGGAATCGGCTGCCCATTCAATGTGCTCTGGCGCGAGCGCGTCACCGACGCCCCCAGGTCAACGTTCGGCCACTGTGCGGAACGCGTGAGGCCCAGCACCGCCACCGTTTCGTCGATGCGCGCGACGGCCAGTGCCAGGTCGGTGTTGTTCTTCAGGACCGCTGAGACGATCTCGTTGAGCGGTGCGTCGCCATACAACGTCCACCAGTCGCCGATGATCGATGCTGCCGGCGTCGCCGCCGGCGCGGCTGCGGTGGCCGGCGTGAACTGCGCCGGCAAGGCGACGGGCGGCCGCGAGATCTTCGGCTCGGTCGCGCACCCACCGAACGCGACGATCAGGAGCATCGCCCAACCCCCGGAGCGCGCGATCACGATTCGTCCCCCGCCGCGGCTCCAGGATGCGCCGGTGACACCGCATGCGCATGCGAATGCACAGTCCGCGCCTTGCGCGCGAGCAGCGTGAAGAACAGCGGCACGAAGATCGGCGCAATGAAGGTCGCGACGATCATCCCGCCGAACACCCCCGAGCCCATGCTTTGCCGCGCCGCCGCGCCCGCGCCGGTGGCGAGCACGAGCGGCAGGACGCCGAGCACGAACGCGAGTGATGTCATCACGATCGGGCGGAAGCGCAGCCGTGCCGCGTCCGCCGCTGCGTCGCGCGCCGTGGCGCCTGCCTCCATGCCCTGCATCGCGAACTCGGCGATCAGGATCGCGTTCTTTGCCGCCAGGCCGATCAGCACGATCAGGCCGATCTGAAAATAGATGTCGTTCTCCATGTGGCGCAGGAACACGAAGCCGAGCGCACCCAGAAGCGCGAACGGCACCGCCAGCACCACTGCGAGCGGCACGCCCCAGCGCTCGTACAACGCGGCGAGGATCAGGTAGACCATGATCAGCGCGAAGCCGAACGCGAACAGCGACGCATTGCCGGCGCGCTTTTCCTGGAACGCCTGGCCGGTCCATTCGATCTGGTAGCCCGGCGGCAACGCGGCGCGCGCGGTTTCTTCGACCGCGCGGATCGCCTCGCCCGAGCTGAACCCCGGCTTGGCGCCGCCCAGCACCTTGGCGGCGATGTAGCTGTTGTAGCGCTCCACCTGCTCGGGGCCGACGATGTCGGTCACCGTGATCAGCGCTTGCAGAGAGACCATCTGGCCGCTGGTGGCGGAACGCACGTAGATGCGGCCCAGGTCGTCGGGCCTGGAGCGGTACGGCGCGTCGGCCTGCATCGTTACCCGGTAGGTGCGCCCGGACAGGTTGAAGTCGTTCACGTACAGCGACCCCATCTGCGCCTGCAGCGCCGCGAACACCTCGTTCACCGGAACACCGAGCGCAAGCGCCTTTTCCCGGTCGACTTCAACGCGCAGCTGGGGCACGCTGGCGCGGAAGAAGGACTGCGCCGGCGTGAGCTCCGGGCGCTGCGCGATCGCGGCGGTGAAGTCCTGAGTCACCTGCGCCAGGCGCTTCGGATCCGGGTCGTTGCGGCCCTGCACATAGACCTCGTAGCCGCCGGCCTGCCCCAGACCGAGGATCGGTGGCGGGTTGAACGCGAACACGACGCCGTCGGGCAGCGCCATGAAGCCCAGGCCGCTGACCTGATCCGCGAGCTGCATTGAGGTCTGCTGGCGCTGCTCCCAAGGCTTCATCGGCATGAAGATCGTCGCCGCGCTGCTCTTGCTGCCGCCGCTGAGCAGGTCGAAGCCGTTGACGATGAAGATGTTGGAAATCGCGGCGTTGTCCTTCAACATCAGCCGCAGTTGTTCCGTCGTCTTCGCGGTGCGTTCGAGCGTCGCGCCGTCGGGCAACTGGCCGACCGCGATGATGTAGCCCTGGTCCTCCGGTGGCACGAAGCTGCCCGGCACGCGCTGCAGCAGCCATGCCACGCTGCCCAGCACAACCGCGAACAGTGCGAGCGAGACGATGCGGTGGCGCAGTGCCAGGCCGACTGCGTGCAGGAAGCGCCGCGTGATCCAGCCGAAGGCGGCGTTGAACGGCTTGAACAGGCGCACGCCCAGCGAGCTGTGTTCAGGCTTCAGCACGGGTTTGAGCAACACGGCGCAAAGTGCCGGCGTGAGCGTGAGTGCCACCACGCCGGAGAGCACCACCGCGATCGTCACCGTCACCGCGAACTGCCGATACAACTGGCCGGCGATGCCGCCCAGAAACGCCACCGGAATGAATACCGCGCACAGCACGAGCACGATGCCGATCACCGCGCCCTGTACTTCGCGCATCGCCTCGAGCGAAGCGGCCATCGGCGACATGCCCTCTTCGCGCATCAGCCGCTCGACGTTTTCGAGCACGACGATCGCGTCGTCGACGACGATGCCGATCGCCAGCACCATCGCGAAGAGCGTCAGCGTGTTGATCGAGAAGCCGAATATGTACAGGCCCGCGAAGGTGCCGATCAGCGACACCGGCACGGCCAGCATCGGGATCAGCGTGGCGCGCCAGGACTGCAGGAACACGAACACGACCGCCAGCACGATCAGCGCGGCTTCCAGAATCGTTTCCAGCACCGCCTTGATCGACGCCTGCACGAACAGCGTGGTGTCGTAAGGGATCAGGTAGTCCACGCCCGGGGGAAACCGCTCGCGCTTGAGTTCCGCGATGCGCGCCTTCACGCCGGCGGCAGTGTCCAGCGCGTTCGCGCCCGGCGCGAGCAGCACGGCCAGAGCGATCGCCGGCTGGCCGTTCACCGAGTTGTCGGTGTCGTAGCTCTGCGCGCCGAGTTCGATGCGCGCCACGTCGCGCAGCCTCAACGTGCCGCCGGTGGCCGAGGCGCGCAGCACGATGTCGCCGAACTCCTCGGGCCGCACCAGCCGCCCGCGCGCGGTAACGGTGTATTCCAGCTGCTGGCCTGGCGGCGACGGCGGCGCGCCGATCTTGCCCGCCGCGAACTGCGCGTTCTGCGCGTTCACGGCCTGCGCGACGTCGTTCGTGGTCAGCCCCAGGCTCGCCATGCGGTCGGGCAGCAGCCACAGGCGCATCGAGTAGTCGCGCGCGCCGAACACGAACACGCCCGCGGTGCCGGGAATGCGCTTGATTTCGTCGAGCACGTTCTGCGTCGCGTAGTTCGACAGGAACAGCGCGTCGTGCGACTGGTCGGGCGAATTGATCGCGATCACGAGCAGGAAGTTGGTCGATCGCTTGGCCACCTGCACGCCGTTGCGCCGGACTTCGTCGGGCAGGCGCGGCGTGGCGAGCTGCACCCGGTTGTTGACGTTGAACGTGGCCTTGTCGATGTCGGTGCCGGCCTCGAACGTGGCGGTGATCGTGGTCTGGCCGTTCGACGCCGAGGTCGAGTTGGTGTACAGCAGGTTCTCGATGCCCGAGAGCTGCTCTTCGATCGGCGCGGCCACCGTGAACGCCAGGGTCTCGGCCGACGCGCCGGGGTAGACCGCGGTGACGATCACGGTGGGCGGTGCGATCTCCGGATACTGCGCGATCGGCAGCGAGCGTGCCGCCATCAACCCGGCGATCACGAGCACGAGCGCGAGCACGCTGGCGAAGACGGGGCGTTCGATGAAGAAGCGGGACATGGCCGTGCCGCGCCTACTGCTTCGGTGCCGAGGCACCGGATGGCGCGCCCGCCGGCGCACCCGCCGCCGACGCACCTGCCGCTGCGCCGCCCGGCGGCGGCGCCACCTGCACCGGCGCGCCGGGGCGCAGCTTGATCAGGTTGCTGACGATCACCCGATCCCCCTGCGCCAGGCCCGAGCGGATCACCCAATCGCTGCCCAGCCACGCGCCGGCCTGCACCGGGCGCGACGTCGCCTTGCCGTCGGGACCGATCAACCAGACGAAGCGGCCCTGTTCGCCGCTCATCACGGCGACTTGCGGAACCAGAAACGCGTCTTGCTCACCGGTGCTCAACTGCACGCGTACAAATTGCCCGGGCAGCCAGCTGCCGCCCGGGTTGTTCAATTCGGCGCGCAATTGCACCGTGCCCAGGCGCGGGTCGACGATGCTCGAGGCGAAGTCGATCCTGCCGACCTGCTTGGCGAATTCGCCGTTCGGCAGCTGAAGGCGCACCTCGCGCGCGAGTCCGGCCGGGGCCTTGCGCACCTGTGCGGCCTCGGCCTCCGTCAATGCGAAGCGCACGCGGATCGGGTTCGTCTGCACGATCGTCGCGAGCACGCCGCCGTCGATCGCCGGCGACACAAACGAGCCCACGCTCCTGATCGAACGCTGCACCATGCCGCCGATCGGCGCGGCCACGTCGGTGTAGCTCAGGTTCAGCGCCGCCTCGCGCTGCTGCGCGCGCGCCGCGGCGAGAGCGGCTTCGCTGGTCTTGAGCGCGCTGCCGGCGTCATCCGCCTCGCGCTGGCTGATCGCCTTGTCGGCGATCAGGTCGCCCAAGCGCACGCTTTCGCGTCGCGCCTGTTCGACACGCGCCTCCATCTGCGCCACATTGGCGCGCGCCGCATCGACCGCAATCTCGTACGGCGCGCGTTCGATGCGGTACAGCGCCGCGCCCGCCGCCACCGGCGCGCCTTCGCGAAACAGTTGCTGCTGCAAGGTGCCGGCCACACGCGCGCGCACTTCCACCTCCTTCAGACCCTCGAGCGTTCCTACCGCTTCGATCGTGACCGGCAGTTTCTGCACCGCCGCCACGACCACGTTCACCGGCATGGGCGGCATACCGCCGCCCGGCGGGCCGCCTTGGCCGGCGCCGGGTGGCGGGCTTTTGCCGCAGGCGCCGAGAAGGCTTGCCAAGGCAATCGCAGCAAGGGTGGATGAAGCGGCCGGTGCGCGCGGGCGCACCGAGTTCGAAGTGGCTGAGGTCACGTCTCGCTCCTGATCTTCTGGCCGCGCCGCGTGGGTGCGCAGCGTTGGCAGTTTGGCCACGAGCATAACGGGGCCGCGCGACTGCCGCCCCACAGGCCGCTCCATCCGTCGCGCCCTGCGACGCCAATGGGCCGTGCCTCTGACATCCGCGCCTATCATGGGCGAGTTGCCCGCTCAACCGGGTACCGCGGACAGGCATGGATGCCAAGAACCACACTACGCTTTCGCCATGGAACTGATCAATCTGACCGGCCGCCGCGTGCTCATCACGCAAAGCGGGGACTTCATGGGCCCCGCGCTGGAACGGGTGTTCGGCGCGCTGGGTGCGGTCGTGATTGCCGACCGGCGCGCGCCTGGCGACGAACCGGGCCTGGCGCGCCGCGTGGTTGAAGACGCCGGCGTGGTGGACGTGCTGATCGCGCACCTCGCCGTGCCCGCACCCACGACGCCGGTGGGTGACGTGGGCGACGCCGAATGGCGCCACGTCTTCAGCCACATGGTCGACCCGTTGCCGCGCCTGGTGGCGGCGGTGCTGCCGCAGATGCGCGCGCGCGGTGGCGGGCGCATCGTCGTGATGGGCAGTGCCGCGGCGCTGCGCGGCGTGAACCGCACCTCCACCTACAGCGCCGCGCGCGGTGCGCAGCTCGCCTGGGTGCGCTCGGCCGGCGTGGAGCTGGCACGCGACAACATCCAGCTCAATGCGATTGCACAGAACTTCGTCGATAACCCGACCTACTTCGGGCCGGAAGTGCAGGCGAACCCGGCGTTCCAGGAACGGCTCAGGCGCGAAGTGCCGCTTGGCCGCTTGGTGTCGGGCGACGAAGACGCGCTGTTCGCCGCCTACCTGGCGAGCGACGCCGCCGCGTGTTTTGTCGGCCAGGTGTTTCCGGTGTGCGGTGGTTGGGTCGCTTGAGCGGCCAATGCAGGGTTGACGCCGCGCGGTGGCACGCCGGAGCGGGCGCGACAATCGGCCCGATGCCATCATGCTGATCGAACACCTTCGCCAACGTCTGCGCGCACTGGGGGCCGGGCCCGACCATGAGCAGCGCGTGCTGCGCCTGTGGGCGCAGGCGCGGCCGCAAAGCAGTGGGCGGCGCAACATCGAGACCTTCCTGCCGCAGGCGCTGCGGGTGGCGCTGCCTGCGCTCGTCGAAGAACTCGCGGCACTCGCGCGCCTGAGCGCCGAACATGCCGCGCCCGATGGTTCGGCGCGCCTGCTGGTGGAACTGGCCGATGGCATGACGGTGGAAAGCGTGCTGCTGCCACGCGACGGCCTGTGCGTGTCCACCCAGGTGGGTTGCGCGGTCGGTTGCGTGTTCTGCATGACGGGGCAGGGCGGTCTGCAACGTCAGCTCGGCAGCGCCGAAATCGTCGCGCAGGTGGCGCTGGCGCGCAGCCGCCGTGCCGTGAAGAAGGTGGTGTTCATGGGCATGGGCGAGCCGGCGCACAACCTCGACAACGTGCTGGCAGCGATTGACCTGCTCGGCAACGAAGGTGCGATCGGCCACAAGAACCTGGTGTTCTCCACCGTCGGAGACGAGCGCGTCTTCGAGCGGCTGCCGTTGGGCCGGGTGAAGCCGGCGCTGGCGCTGTCACTGCATTCGACGAATGCTGATCTGCGGGCGAAGCTGCTGCCACGCGCACCGCGTTTGGCGCCCGCTGACCTCGTGGCACTTGGCGAGCGCTATGCGCGCGCCACGGGGTACCCGATCCAGTACCAGTGGACCTTGCTGGACGGCGTGAACGACGGCGACGATGAAGTCGAAGGCATCGCCGCGCTGCTGACGGGCAAGTACGCCATGATGAACCTGATTCCGTACAACGCGGTGGACGGCCTGCACTTTCGCCGCCCGAGGCTGCAGCGCGCCGAAGACATGTCGCGCGCGCTGAACCGGCGTGGTGTGCTGACCCGCCTTCGCCATTCGGCCGGGCAGGACGTGGCGGGTGGCTGCGGCCAGTTGCGTTCGCGTGCGCTGGCGGGTGGGCCGCAACCGGTCCAGCTTCGGCGTGTTTCGCGGCGCGATGCCGATGCTCGCGCCGCTCAGGCGTGATCGCCCCGACTGAATCGCGGCCCGTGTCGTGCGCTCGCGTCGGCAACCGACGCCGTTGCGCACGCACGGCTCACCTGCCCTTTGGTCGGCTTACCCGGCGGTGTACGTCGTTCCGTAGAACTTGTGCACCCCACGAGCCCAGGTCTTGTCCGACATGGTCGGCCAACGGTCCTTGTTGAAGCCTGGGGCGTCCTTCAGAGCATCCTTCAGCACATTCAGGGTGAAGCGTTTGTTCGTCGTGTCCAGCGCCAGCGCTGCCCAGGGCACCGCGAACAACTTGTCGCCCATTCCAAGCAGTCCGCCGAATGACAACACCGCGTACGCGATCTTGCCGGAGGCCATGTCGATCATGAACTCCTTGATGTCGCCCAGGTCTTCGCCGTCCTTGTTGTAGACGTCGTTGCCGAGCAAGGTGTCGGCCCCCATCAGGGTCGGGCCGGGCCCTTCGCTGCGATTGGCGTACATGCCGAAATTGTCGCGAGTGACGTAGTTGGTGTTCATGGTCTTTCCTTGGGTTGGTATGGGTTTGGGCGCGCCGGCAGCAAGGCTGCGACGCGCGTGTTGCGCCGGGCTGCGCGACGTGGACTAAGGCTTGAGCATCGCCCCGGAGTGCATGGCTTCCATGTCCTTCAGGCTGACCATCCCGTTGCTGCCCTTCTTCATTGCGTCGAACATGACCTCGTGATGCTTCATGAACTCTTCCTTGGAGATCATGCCGTCGGCGTTGAGGTCCATCGTTTTCATGTGCGTGCCCATCTTCAGGCCCATGCCCTCCTTCATGGGCATGCCGTCTCTCATGGGCATGCCGTCTTTGGCACCCATACCTGCCTTCGGCGTCGTGCCGTCCTTGGGCGTGGTGTCCTGGGCGGACGCCGCCAGGGCGGTGCCGCAGAGCACGGCGAACATACCGATTGAAATCAGCTTCTTCATGGTGAACTCCTGTAAATAGAGGTGGATCGGAATTGGCAAACTTCGGCCGAGTCGCTGCACGGCACGAGTCAGAGCGCGACGGTATGCGCGGCGTTGGCCCAGGTCTGTGCGATGGCGTACGCCCGTGGCCTATCCGAGGCACGCATCGGACTGCCGCTGACGTCGCGGCGATATCGCGTTTGTGTGACTCAGCGCACCGACCCCGGCGTGGCCCGCCGCGTACGCTGTGTTCAGCCTTGTTGAGAACCACGAAAACACTCCGGTCAATCGACCTCAATATCGCCGCGCATCCCGTTCGCTGCGGCAGCCTGCACTGCCGACCCTGAGCCTTCACCGGCTTCACACCACTGAGGACATCAAATGAGCAACATGAATTCGACCACTCGAAACAGCCCTATCCGCGACACCGTGAGTGGTGCGATCGGTTCCCACCCGGTATCGACCGGAGTCGGTGCCGTGCTCGGTGGCGTCGCCGCCGGCGCTGCGGCAGGCACCACCGTCGGCCCGCTCGGCACGGTGATCGGCGCCGCGGTCGGCGCGGTGGTCGGCGGCCTGGCCGGCAACGGCGTGGCCGAGTTGGTCGACCCGCAGCGTGAAAACGAATACTGGCGCGACAATTTCAGCGACCGGCCGTATGTCGACAAGGGTTCCAGCTTCGACGACTACGGGCCCGCGTACGGCTATGGCGTCGATTCGTACACCAGGCACCCGGGGCGCAGCTTCGATGACGTCGAGCCCGACCTGTCGCGCAACTGGGGCACCACCCGAGGTGACTCGAGCCTGGGCTGGGACCGTGCGAAGGACGCCTCGCGAGACGCGTGGAACCGCGTCAGCGACGCTGTCGAGCGCGCCACACCCGGCGATTCCGACCGCGACGGCAAGTAGGCATCAGCTCGACTCATCAATCTTTCTTTCACGCTACTCCAAGGGACACTCATCCATGACGATCAAATCCACCACCAAAAAGGCCTCGCCAGCCGCCGCGGCAGTCGACGCCCGCCTCCAGCGTGTGCAGGCCGGCGATGGCGGTG
>JANNKS010000304.1:0-10519 GCA_031396425.1 Rhizobacter sp.
CGCACTGCGGTGCGCGCCCTCGAAAGACGCGCCCACACCGGTTCCGCAGACGACGAGATCTGCGAGTCGTGGTCGGTCTGCGTGGCACCGGTGGACGAATGGCTGGCGGTGTCGCGCCGCCAGGTGTCGGCGGTGCGCGAAGCCTTGGTGGCGGCGGGCGCTGAAGCGTTGCACGCGGGAGCACGCCGGGCGGACGATGCACCGCGCCGCCGGCGCTACTTGACCACCCGTTCCATCTTGCGCCACTCGCCGGTCGAGCCCGTGTTCGGGTCGGCACTCGGGTCGTCAGTGCCGACCAATCGGCCCTGCCGATCGGTCCAGTAGTACTTGTGCGTCATCGGCAGCTCCACGGGTGGGCTGCCACCGTAAGGGTTGGTGAAGGTCTGCACGCCGCCCAGGTTTTCGCGCACCGCGAAGTTGCGCCGGTCCTGGCTGGCATTGCGGGCGTCGGTGACACCCTGCCAGTTCTTCTGCGACCAATCGCGGTACTGCCGCGCTGCTTCGCCATACGCAACCGAGTTCTGCAGGTTCTGCTGCATCACGCCGCGCATGCCGAACGCCGCACCGTTCGTCGCCGACACCTGGTCGGCGACCTGCGGCAGCCACGCTGCATAGCCCGCCCATTGGTCGGCGGCGGCATACGCGGCCGTCATCGCCATCGTCGCCGTGTCGTATGCAGGCGTCACAGAGACCTTCGCCACACCTCGGTAGGGCACGCCACGCTGCCCGACAAAGCTCAGGTCGAACTCGACCGCCTGGCGAAACCCGGCCACCGGCCGGGCCTGGCGCGCTTCGCCGAGTTGCAGGTTCTGCGGCTGAATGGACGACAACTTCTCGAAGGCAAAGCGCTTGGCCGAGTAGTTGAGCGGAAAGCCGGAGTTGCCGACCATCACCGTCATGGCCTGGTTGTCGGGGGCCACCAGCGTCAGCGCATATTGGGCGTCTTCGCCGACGCGCCAGCCCGGCGGCAGGGCGAACGAAAAATGCCGGCCCTGGCCGATGCGCAACTCACCTGGCGGTCGGGCACCATTGACTCCAGCTGCACCTGCACCTGCGCTTTCGCGCGCGAGCGGCTGGACCGGCACGAATTTCGCCTGCGCAGGTGCTCGTTGTTGCGCCGTCGTGCTGGGCGGCGGCGCGACCGAGCCGCTGCTGGCCTGGCCTTGCTGTGTCGGCAGCCCGGCGAACTTCCAGGCCTCGATGCCGCCGCGATACCACAGCACGTTGGTGTAGCCCGCGTGCACCGCTCGCAGCGCAGCGTTGTACGACATCCAGCATTCGCGCGACTGGCAGTAGAAGACCAGTGCCGTGTCCTTGCGGCCCTGGGTGCGTTGCGCAAACAGCTGGCTCGCCTGCTGTTGCAAGGCGTCGTCGAACGACCCCGCCTGCGCCAGCCACGCTGCCGGCACGGCGTTGGGCAACATGTCCGGCTGGCCCAGAACATCGAACACGATGAAAGGTGCCTGCCGGCCCTGCACGAGCGCCAGCAGGCCTTTCGTCGTGATCACCTGGCCGCCGGGAAGGCGCGCCGGTGTCGGCCCGTGCATCGCCCCGGCATGCAGTTGGCGGCTCGGCGGCACGCCGAAGTCCTGCCGCTCCATCGCCATCATCTGGTCGAGTTGGGCGCCCTGGGCGTCCTGGGCCGACACTGCCGGTGTGGCGGCCAGCATCACCAAGCCCATCGCAGCGCCCGCGAGAACGCCCAGAAGCCTCGGGTGAGATCGGTTCGACATGCTGCGGCCTCCCAGGTTCGAGTGTGAATCTAACCGTCAGACAAACATCATGCCAGCATGCATTTCGGGGGCTCGCCGTGCCTTCCGTGCCACCGGTGCGCCGCGCGGCCAGACGCGGCCGGCGTTTGCGCTTGGTGACATTTCGGCCATCGCGCGGTGCGGCGCTGCGGCGTATCCTGCGCAGCTTCGCCAACCCGGCGGCGCGGCCGCTCAAGGATTGAAAGGAACAACCCATGGCTGAACGACCCAAGGTCTGCATCGATCGGGTGCTGCCCGCTGCACAGATGCGCTTTCACAGCACCGTGCGACGCGGCGGCCGCGTGCGTGCCATCATGCCGATCGGCAAGCTGTGGATGAACGGCAGCACGCTGCGGGTTCGCTTCATCGGCGGCACGCCGGCGCAGCGCGCCACCGCGCGCGAACAGGCGCTGTGGTGGACCCAGCACGCGAACCTCAGGTTCGACTTCAACGACGCGCCCGACGCTGAAATCCGGGTCACATTCGACAGCAGCGACGGCGCATGGTCGTACGTCGGCACCGACAACCGCGGCATCCCGCTGAACCAGCCGACGATGAACCTCGGTTTCCTCGACGGCGGCACTGCTGGCCATGAGTTCGGCCACGCGATCGGCCTGGCGCACGAGCACCAGAACCCGGCCGGCGGCATCGAGTGGAATGAAGCGGTTGTATTGCGTGACCTGGCCGGCCCGCCGAACCACTGGGACGAAGCGACAACGCGTCACAACGTGCTCAACAAGTACCGCGCGGACCAGATCCGCGGCACCGACTTCGACCCCGATTCGATCATGCTGTACTTCTTCCCCGGCACCTGGGTGAAGAGCGGCATCGGAACGCACGCGAACGAAGTGATGTCGGCAGTCGACAAGGCCTACATCGCCAGCGCACAGGCCTACCCGAAGACGGCGCCGACGGTGCTCGATGCGCTGCCGCTGAAGGTGAATGCAACGCGGCGCAAGAGTGCATCGATCGGCAAGCCGGGCGAGGAAGACCTCTACAAATTTCAGGTCACTGCCGGAGGCACCCACCTCATCGACACCCGCGGCCCGAGTGACGTGGTGATGAAACTGTTCGGGCCGAACCGCCACACCGACGTGATTGCCGAGGACGACGACAGCGGGGTGGACACCAACGCCTTGATTCGCGCCGACCTGATTCCAGGCGAGTACTTCGTGCAGGTGCGGCACTACAACAAGGCCGGTGGTACGGGGAGCTACACGATCAAAGTGCGGCGGATTTGAGTTGGCGGGGCTGAACCCGTTGGAGGTGTCGCGCCGCAGCCCGCCCCGGTTCACCCCGTGTTGCGCAACCCCGCCGCAATCCCGTTGATCGAGATGTGAATTCCGCGCCGCACCCGCTCGATGCCGGCGTCGCCCGCCTGGCTCAGCCGGTTGCGGCGCATCAGTTCGACCTGCAGGTGGTTGAGCGGGTCGAGGTACGGAAAGCGGTGTTCGATCGATCGCGCCAGGCTCGGGTTGGAGGCGAGCCGCTGGCGGTCGCCGGTGATGAGTGACAGCGTGTCATTGGTGCGTTGCCATTCGGCCTGGATCAGCGCGAACATGCGTTTGCCGAGTTTCTTGTCTTCGACCAGTTCCACATAACGCTCGGCAATGCGCAGGTCGCTCTTGGCCAGCACCATGTCGAGGTTGGACAGCAGGGTGCGGAAGAACGGCCACTGTTTGTGCATGCGCTGCAGCAGCGCCATCTTCTCGGTGTGCTCGGGCCCGGGCTTGCCCAGGAAGGCAACGATCGCCGAGCCGAAGCCGAACCAGCCCGGCAGCGCGACGCGGCATTGGCCCCAGCTGAAGCCCCAGGGAATGGCGCGCAGGTCTTCGATTGCGCGGGTCGCCTTTCCGTCCTTCTGGCGTGCGGCAGGGCGTGAGCCGATGTTGAGTTCGGCGATCTCGCGGATCGGCGTGGCGCTGAAGAAGTAGTCGGTGAAGCCGGGCGTCTGATAGACCAGCTTGCGATAGGCCGCCTGGCTGGCGACGCTGATCGCATCGGCGGCTTCCAGAAAACCCTTGGGCGCGCTCTTGGTCGGGTGCAGCAAGGTCGCCTCGAGCGTGGCGGCGACCAGCGTTTCGAGGTTGCGCCGGCCGATTTCCGGGTGGGCGTACTTGGAGGCGATCACTTCGCCCTGTTCGGTCAGGCGGATCTGGCCGTTCACCGTGCCCGGCGGCTGCGCCAGGATCGCCTGGTAGCTCGGGCCGCCGCCGCGCCCGACCGTGCCGCCGCGGCCGTGGAACAGCCGCAATGTGATGCCGTGTTCGGCGGCGAGTGCGTCGAACAGTTTCACCAGCTCGATCTCGGCGCGGTACAGCTCCCAGTTGCTGGTGAACATGCCGCCGTCCTTGTTGCTGTCGCTGTAGCCGAGCATGATGTCCTGCTCGGCACCCGACGCCTTCATCATCGTCGCGATGCCCGGCAGCGCGTAGAACTCGCGCATGATGGCTGCCGACATCTGCAGGTCGGCGATGGTTTCGAACAACGGCGAAACGATCAGGTCGCTCACCGCCCCGGCGTCGTGCATCAGGGTGCCGCGCAACAGACCGACTTCCTTCAGCAGCACCAGCACCTCGAGCAGGTCGCTCACGCTTTCGGTGTGCGAGATGATGTAGTGGCGCAGCGCCTCGCGGCCGTGGCGCTGCAGCAGTTGCTGCGCCGCCTCGAAGATCGCCAGTTCGCCCTGGGTGTGTTCGCTGTAGCTGACTGCGCGCACCCGCAGCGGCCGGGCGTCGTTGAGCACGCGCAGCAGCAGCTCGCGACGCGCCGCTTCGTCGAGCGCGCTGTAGTTCGGCTCCAGCCGCGCCACGCGCAGCAGTTCGGCCACCACCGCTTCGTGTTTGTCGGAACTCTGGCGCAGGTCGAGTGTCGCGAGGTGAAAGCCGAACACCTGCACCGCGCGCATCAACGGGTGCAGGCGTGCCCCGGTGAGGGCCTGGCCGTGGTGGGCGCGCAGCGAGTCTTCGATCACGCGCAGGTCGGCGAGCAGTTGCTCTGCCGACGTGTACGGGTTCTGCGCCGCCACCGCGTGGCGCAGCGCTTCGGTGCCGGTGAGTTCGTGCAGCGTCGCGGCCAGGCGCGCGTAGACGCCGATCAGCGCGCGCCGATACGGCTCGTCCTTGCGGTGCTCGTTGTGGTCGGTGGAACGCTCGGCGAGCGCTCGCAGCTCGGGCGTCATCGGGCACAGCGTCGCCGAAATCGACAGTTCCGCGCCGAGCTCGTGCACCTGCACGAGGTAGTAACGCAGCGCGGTTTCGCTCTGGCGCGCCAGGGCCATGCGCAGCGTGTCGGCGGTGACGAACGGGTTGCCGTCGCGGTCGCCGCCGATCCAGTGGCCCATGCGGAAGAAGCTCGCAATCGCAAACCCGGGCAGCGCCTCTTCGATCTCGAGGTACAGGCGCGGAATCTGGCGCAGGAAGGTGGCGTGGTAGTAGCTCAGCACGTTTTCGATTTCGTCCGACACCGTCAGCTTCGCGGTGCGCAGCATGCGCGTCTGCCACAGCTGCGTGATGCGGGCGCGCAGCAGCGCTTCGTTGCCGCTGCGGTCGCGCTCGGTGCGCGCGCTGTCGCGCTGTTCCACCAGTTCGGCGATCGCCCGTTCGGCGTCGAGAATGCTCTTGCGCTGCACCTCGGTGGGGTGCGCGGTCAGCACCGGCGAGATGTAGGCGCGCTGCAGCACCTGGGCGATGTCGGTGGCGCGCACGCCGCCGCGCGCCAGCCGTTCGAAGGCAAACGCGAGTGAACCCTCTTGCAGGTGGCCTTGCGCGTCGTGGTGTTCGCGGCGCCGCACATGGTGGCGGTCTTCGGCGATGTTGGCCAGGTGCGAAAAGTAGCTGAACGCGCGGATCACGCTGACGGTCTGGTCGCCCGACAGATTTTTCAGCAACCGGTCCAGCGCGCGCCCGGCCTGCGCATCGCGTTTGAGGCGGTACGCCACCGACAGCTGCCGCACCCGCTCGATCAGGTCGAACGCCGCCGCCCCTTCCTGCTCGCGGATCACGTCCCCCAGCACACGGCCGAGCAGGCGGATGTCTTCCACCAGCGGGCGGTTCTTCGCGGCGGCGTCGGTGCTGGATTCGGCGGATCGGGGCTTGCTTGGGCGGGGCATGTCGGGGTCGCAGCTGGGCATGAGAAGGCGGGGCGATGCTAGCAGTGGCGGGTTCGGCGCAGCCAGGTGCTGCTTTCGGCAGCTTGGCTGTGTGTCAGGCCGCCGGGAGGTTCTCCCCATCCCGGTGATCCAGGCGCCGGTGACGCAAGAAATGCGCCTGCTAGCATTGCTGGATGAGCGAACCCGTCATCATCGCCACCCGCGAGAGCCGCCTCGCGCTGTGGCAGGCCGAGCATGTGAAGGCGCTTCTGAAGAGCGAGCTGGGCCTGAATGCTCAGTTGTTGGGCATGACCACGCGCGGCGACCAGATCCTCGACCGCAGCCTGTCCAAGGTCGGTGGCAAGGGTCTGTTCGTGAAGGAACTCGAAGCGGCGATGGCCGCGGGGCAGGCCCAGCTCGCCGTGCATTCGCTCAAGGATGTGCCGATGGATCTGCCCACCGGCTTCGCACTGGCGGCGGTGCTGGAGCGCGAAGACCCGCGCGATGCGTTCGTCTCGAACCGCTATGCGACCCTGGCGCAGCTGCCGCAAGGCGCGGTGGTCGGCACCTCGAGCTTGCGGCGGGTCGTGCAGCTGATCGCGCTGCGGCCCGACCTGACTGTGCTGCCATTGCGCGGCAACCTCGACACCCGCCTGAAGAAGCTCGACGCCGGGGACTACGACGCCATCGTGCTGGCGGCGGCCGGGCTCAAGCGGCTCGGCCTGGCCAGCCGCATCCGCGCGGTATTCGAAACCTCCCAGATGCTGCCCTGCGCCGGACAAGGGGCGCTCGGCCTCGAGCGGCGCAGCGATGCGGCCACCTTGGGCGAGCGCCTGGACCGCCTGACGCACCGTCCGACCTGGCTCGCAGTGCAGGCCGAACGCGCAGTGTCGCGCGAACTGGGCGGCAGCTGCAGCGTGCCGCTGGCAGCACACGCCCATTGGTCGGGCGCCTCACTTCAACTGCACGCGGCGTTGGGCAACGCTGCGAACCCGCTGGCGCCGTTGCTGCGCGCGACGCAAAGCGGCCCGGTGACCGACGACGCGGCCGCGCTCGCGATGGGTCGCAGCGTGGCCGCCAGCCTGCGCGACCAGGGGGCGGACGCCTATCTGGCAGCCGGCGCGCAGGCGGCGCTGGCCGACGCTGGGGAGCAGGCATGAAGGTCCTGGTCACGCGGCCGGCCTCGCAGGCCACGCCCTGGGTCACGCGACTGAAAGGGCTGGGCATCGACGCGGTGGCGCTGCCGCTCATCGACATCAAGCCCGCGCCGGAATCCCTGGCTGTCGTGCTGGCCTGGTCGCGCATCAACACCTTGCGCCTGATCGTGTTTGTCAGCCCGAATGCGGTGGAACATTTCTTCGCACTCAAGCCTGCCGGCCTGCCCTGGGCGCGGGTGCTGCAGGTGGCGTCCACCGGCCCCGGCACCACGCGCGCTTTGTTGGCGCACGGCGTGCCGCAGGAGCGCATCATCGAGCCGGCCGCCGATTCGGCGCAGTTCGATTCCGAGTCGCTCTGGGAGCGCATGTCGAGCATCGACTGGCGCAACGCCAAGGTGCTGATCGTGCGCGGCGACGGCGGCCGCGACTGGCTCGCCGAAATGTTGCGCACCCATGGCGCCAAGGTCACTGCGCTGATGGCCTACCAGCGCGTCCCGCCGTCGTTCACGCCACAGCAGCAGGCGGTGCTGGCCGATTCGCTGGCCGAACCGCAACAACACCTCTGGCTTTTCAGCAGCTCGGAGGCGATCGCGCATCTGGCGGCTTCGGTCAGCCATGCCGATCTGTCGCGCGCCTGGGCCATCGCGACCCACCCGCGCATTGCGGCGCGCGCGCAGGAACTGGGCTTCGGCAATGTCGTCAAGACCCGCCCGGCGCTCGATGCCGTGGCGGCATGCATCAAGTTGATGGATCGGTAGCGCCGCGTGGATATCGACGTCTCTGCACCCGCGCCGAACTCCCCGTCGGCTGCGAGCCTGACCGCCGCCGCGGGCCCGGGTACGAGCGGTGCGCCTGCTGAGCGACCCGCCCTGTCACCGTGGCGAGGCTGGCGCGGCTGGGCGGCCGCCTTCGGTGTCGTGGTGCTGTTGCTCTGCGGCACCAGCCTGTACTGGGTCTGGAATGTCAGCCAGCGCCTGGCCGGGCTGGAACGTGAACTGGTCAGCCGCCAGCAGGAAAGTGCGGGCCAGTCGAGCGAGGCGCGCATGCTCGCGCGGCAGGCCAACGAGGGCATGCTTGCCGGTGCGGCGAAGGTGGCGCTGCTCGAAGCGCGCCTGGCCGAGGTGGCGGTGCAGCGCGGCCAGCTCGAAGAACTGCTGCAGTCGCTGACGCGTTCGCGCGACGAGAACATGATCGTCGACATCGAAGCCGCGATCCGCGTCGCGGTGCAGCACAACGCCATCACCGGCAGTGCCGAGCCGCTGGTGTCGGCGCTCAAACAGAGCGACGAACGCCTGTTGCGCCACGCGCAGCCCAAGTTCGAAGGGGTGCGGCGCGCGATTGCGCGCGACCTCGACCGGGTGCGTGCCGCCGGCGTTGCCGATGTGTCGAGCCTGACGATCCGCCTCGACGAAGCGATGCGCATGGTGGACGAGTTGCCGTTGCTGTCGTCGCTCGACTCGCGCAAGGCCGTTCCCAAGGCACCCGAAGCCGCCAAACCAGCACCCGCGCCGGCCCCGGCACCGCTGGGGCTGGGCTGGACCAGCGACTGGGCGCGCACCTGGCAGGCCAGCTGGGAGCGCATCGTGATGGAGGCACGCTCGCTCGTGCGCGTGACCCGGATCGACCACGCCGACGCGATGTTGCTCGCGCCCGAGCAGGCGTTCTTCCTGAAAGAGAACCTGAAGTTGCGCTTGATGAACGCGCGCCTGGCGCTGCTGAGTCGCCAGTTCGAAACGGCGCAGACCGACCTGGCCAATGCGCGGTCCTCGCTGGAGCGCTTCTTCGACAAGGGGTCGAAGCGCACCATGCTGGCGATTGAACTCGTCAAGCAGGTGTCGGTGCAGGCGCGCCAGGTCGGCGTGCCGCGCCCGGACGACACGCTGGCGGCGCTGGCCGCGGCAGGTGCCGGCCGCTGATGGCGCTGGTGTCCGTGATGACGCTGAAGCACTTGTCAGGCGACATGCCGCCCCGGCGCTCGGCGCCTGCCGTGTGAGAAGGGCCTGGACCATGCGCGCCGTCGTCTGGTTGCTGCTGTTGTTCGCGCTGGCCGTGGTGGCCGCGACCACCCTGGGCACCAACGACGGCCTCGTGTCGCTGTACTGGCGCGGCTGGCGCACCGACTTGTCGATGAACCTGTTCGTGGTGCTGCTGGTGGCGAGCTGCATCGCGCTGATGCTGCTGCTGCGTGCGGTGCTGCTGTTGATCGAACTGCCGCAACGTGCCCAGGCCTGGCGCATGGCGCGCCGCGAGCGCACCGCGCAGACAGCGCTGCGCGACGCGCTGGGCTTTTATTTTGGCGGGCGCTACAGCAGGGCGCAGAAGGCCGCTCGGCGTGCGCTGGCGATTCGACGCGAGGCGCCGCAGCTCGAGGCCGATCAGCAATTCGCGCTGCTCGCGCATGTGCTCGCGGCCGGCAGCTCGCACCGGCTGCAGGACCGCGCAGCGCGCGACGCCAGCCTGAGCGACGCGTTCGACCTGGTGCGCCTCAAGGCGTCGGCCGAGCCGGCGGCCGATGGCGCGCGCCTGCTCGCCGCCGAATGGGCGCTCGACGACCGCGACGCCGACCGGGCGCTGCAGTTGCTGGGCGAATTGCCGCTCGGCGTGGCGCGCCGCACCCACGCGCTGCGCCTCAAGCTGCAGGCCGCGCGGCTCGGCCAGCAACCCCTCGAAGCCCTCAAGACCGCGCGCCTGCTCGCAAAGCACCAGGCGTTCTCGAAGTCGGCCGCGGAAGGCTTGCTGCGTTCGCTGGCGTTCGAGTCGCTCGACACGGCACGCGACGTCGACCAGCTGCGCCGTGTGTGGCAACAGTTCGAAAACATCGACCGACGCGACCCGTTCGTCGGCGCGCGCGCCGTCACGCGCGCTGCCGACCTGGGTGCGGTTGAAGAGGCGCGCGGCTGGCTGCGACCCTTCTGGGATCGACTGTCGGAGATGACCGCCGACGAACGCGCCGTGATCGCGCAGGCGCTCGCGCGCGCCGTGCCCGGCATCGGCGGCGAATGGCTGGCGCGGCTGGAGGCGGCGTCGGTCGCGTACCCGCGCGAGGGTGCGATCGCACTCGCGGTGGGCAGCGCGTTGGCCGAGCGTCAGCTGTGGGGCAAGGCACGCCAGCTGCTCGAACTCGCCGCCACCGATGCGGCGTTGCCGGTGCGCTGGCGGCGCGACGCCTGGCTGCGCCTGGCGCACCTGGCGCGCCAGTCGGGCGACGTGCAGCGCGCCGCCGACTGCTTCGAATCGGCCGCCCGGCTGGGCGACTGAACCCGCAGGAAGCGCTGATATACTCCGGGGCTGCGCGGCTGTAGCTCAGCTGGATAGAGTACTTGGCTACGAACCAAGGGGTCGTGGGTTCGATTCCTGCCAGCCGCACCATAACAACAAGCAACGGATCAACAGCTTAGGGGCGCGAGCCTCTAGGCTGTTTTTCTTTGTGCGCGACTTTCTGCGCGACTTTTCCTGACCTCATTCGTTGACCACTCGCGGCAGAAGGTGTGGCGCGGGTCGTGCGCGCGGGCCCGTTCGAG
>JANNKS010000314.1:0-4890 GCA_031396425.1 Rhizobacter sp.
GCGCGGTGGACCCGCTCATCGTCGGCCGCCCGTCGCTGGTGCCGAGCGTGGGCGACGATCAGCTCGCCACCGGCAGCGGCTGACGGCTACGCCTTGAGCCGCCTGCCCGGTGCGGCGCGGGCCCGGTGCCCCGCGCCGCCCCCTGGGTTCGGATCTGCGTTACGCTAGACCACGCCGTCTCCCCCTTGGCCAGGACACCGCCACGATGCCGAGTTCCGCGCCCGCCAGCAAAGGCCAGACCGAGTCGCCCGCTGGGGTGGTCTCGGCAGTCGCGGCTTATGCGTTGTTCGCCAGCTTGTGGATCGCAGTGTCGGACGCTGCGCTCGCGTGGCTGGTGGCCATGCGACGCTCTACCGCTGTCCTAGCGGCTGCACTGTGACCGGGACCAGGCCAGTGGCAGGGACACTCGAACCGACCGGTGGTGAGCCCGCATCGTCATCGGCGGTCGACTCGCTGCGCGCGGACCGCGCCGCGCCTGACACGCTGCGGTCGCAACGTCGCCTGGTGTGGCTGCTGACGGCAAGCGCAATCCTGCTGCTGTTGGCGGCGGTCGGCGCTGCGCTGTGGTGGGAACGACATCAAGAACTCGATGCCGCGACCGCCCAGGGCGTGCGCCAGGTCGCGCGCCTGGCCGACGAACTGACCCACTCGCTCGAACTGGCCAAGGCGGCGATTGCCCAGGACGAAGCGGGCTTGCAGCGGGCACCTGCTGGCAGCCCGATCGTCGTCATGCTCGGCGCCGCAGCACAGGAGCGCGCTGCTCTGCTGGCCCGGTTGCCATTTCCGTTCGAACTGCATGCCCTCGATGCGCAGGGCCAGGTGTTCGATCTCAAGCCCAGCGTGCCTACCGATGGCGCCGTCACGCGCCGCGAAGCGCAACCGCTGCCCAGCGCGGCCGAAGGCGCGTGGCAGATTGGCGCGACCCAGGGCGCCGCGGGTTCGCGCATCGTGCCGCTGCTGCGCCGCGCCGCGCCCAACCCGCACGGCGTGGCCGGTTACGCGGCCGATTTCGACCATGCCGCCCTGGTGCGCCGCTTCGAAGGCGACCGCATGCCCGACGCCGGAGGTGCGGCGCTGTTCCGCATCGAAACCGACGGCAGCGTGCAGGTGCTGGCGCGCGCTCCCCACGTCGAGTCCGAACTTGGTCGGCGCTTCCGTGGCCCGCTGGCGCAATCGCTCGTGCGTGCGCCGAGCGGCACATTCGACTCGCTGACTCAAATCGACAGCACACGTCGCGTCGTTGCCTACCAGCGCCTCGGCGGCGACGCCGCTGGTCTCGTGGTGACTTACGGCATTTCCAGCAGCGCGGTGTTGGCTGACTTCAATCGGCTGCTACCGCTCGCCGCCCTGGTCACCGCGCTGCTCGCCGCCGGCATGCTGTGGGGTGGCTGGCGATTGGGCCAGTCGCTGCGTTCGCTGGCCAATGAACAAGAGGCGCTCGCACGCAGCGAGAACCAGTTCCGCGCGCTCGCCGACAACCTGCCCGACGTCGTCGTGCGCTTCGACGCCGACGCTCGCCACCTCTACGCGAACCCGGCGGTCGAGCAGGCCACCGGGCTGCCGCCGGCTGCGTTCATCGGCAAGACCAATGCTGAACTCGGCATGCCCTCCGACATGGTCGCTGTCTGGACCGCAGTGCTCAGTAGGGTGTTCGCCGACGGCCGCACCGAGCGGCTCGAATTCGCCTTCGAGGGGCCGCTGGGCCTGCGCGAATGGGAGTCGCTGGTGGCGCGCGAGCCGCAGCGCCCGGGCCAGGCGCCGACAGCGCTGGTCATCAGCCGCGACGTCACCGCCCGCAAGCGGGCCGAAGACGCCTTGCGCGAACGCGAAGAGCGGCTGCGCAAGAGCGAGTTGCGCTACCGGATCGCCACCACCGGCACCCCGGTGTGGGAGTGGGATTTCGGCATGCGAAGCGTCCAATACTCAACCGAGTTCTGGCAGATCCTGGGGCAGCCGACGCCAACCGCGCAGAACATCGTCGCTCTCTTCGAAGGATTGCTGCACCCCGACGACCTGCCCCGCCTGCGCGTGGCGCTGATCGCGCACCTGCGCGAGCGGGCCCCCTATGAACTCGAATTCCGGGCGCGCCACGCGAACGGCGAATGGCGCTGGTTTCACACCCAGGGCCAGGCGGTGTGGGACGCGAACGGGCGCGCCACCTACCTGGCCGGCACCACGTTCGACATCACCGCGCGCAAGCAGGCCGAAGATGCGCTGCGCGCCGCCGAGGCCTATCAGCGCCAGGTGTTTCAGCAGCTCGCCGACGGCGTGGTGCTGATCGACGTGGCCTACCGCATCCTCGACGCGAACCCGCGCGCGCTGGAGATGCTCGGCTACCGGCGCGAGGAGTTGCTGCACCTCGGCGTGCGCGACGTGCTGCCGGCCTCCGAGTTGTCGCGCATCAAGGACGCGCTGGAAGTCGTAGTGGCGCGCCGGCCCGACCTGGCGGAATGGGAAATCCTGCGCCAGGACGGCAGCCGCTTCACCGCCGAAGTCAGCGCGCGGCCGTTGGGCGAAGGGCGTTATGTGCTGGTGGTTCGCGACATCACGCAGCGGCGCGCCGCCGAACGGGCGTTGCTGAGCTCGCAGCTCGAACTGTCCGAGCTGACGCAGCGCCTGTTGACGCAGGAGCAGCAGACCACCCGGCGCATCGCGCAGGCCTTGCACGACCACCTCGGCCAGACGCTGGCGGCCGCGCGCCTGAACCTGGACGCCTGCATCACGACGCACGCGGCGGCGATGCCCCCCGAGCTGAAAACGCAGAGCCAGCGCATCGCTGCACTGCTCGACCAGGCGGTGCGTGAGGTGCGGCAGGTGCTCGTTGACCTGCGCCCGCCCTTGCTCGAAGAGCAGGGGCTGGCGGCGGCGCTCGACAACGAGTTCGGCTCGCGCGTGCCCGCGGCCGGCCAGACCGACGTGCTGCTCGAAGTGGGTGAAGGCGGCTTCGACAAACGCTGGCCCGCCGACGTCACGTACGCCGCCTTCATGGTCGCGCGCGAGGCGGTGGCGAATGCGCGCCAGCACGCCGGCGCGTCGTTGATCCGCGTCGTGCTCGATGGCAGCGAAACGTCGCTGCGCCTGAATGTCATCGACAACGGGCGCGGCGTGCCGGAGCAGCTCGTCAACGGCCGGCCCGGCCACCTGGGCATGGTCGGCATGCGCGAGCGCGCGATCGTGATCGGCGCGCGGTTCCAGGTCGAGCCCGCGCCGCTGGGTGGCATCTCGATCGGGCTGCATTGGCAGGCCCCGCCACCATGAGCGAGATCTACCTGGTCGACGACCACACCCTGCTGCGCGACGGCCTGCGCGCCGTGCTGCAGTCGAACGGCCACCGCGTGGTGGGCGAATCGGCCGATCCGACCCAGGCGCTGGCCGACTTGCAACGGCTCGCGCCGGCGATCCTGCTGCTCGACCTGCACCTGGGCGAGCGCTCCGGGTTCGAACTGCTCGGCGAGGTTCAACGCCGCAGGCTCGACGTGCGCACGATCGTGCTGACGATGTCGGCGCAGCCGCGCCATGTTGCCGAGGCGCTGCGCCAGGGCGCCGCGGGCTACGTGCTCAAAGGCGCCCCGGCGGCCGTGCTGATGGCCGCGATCGACACCGTGCTGCAGGGCCGGCGCTTCCTGGGCGGCGACGTCGCCGACCTCGCGGTGCAGGGCCTGACCGCGCCCGACGCCGACGCAGCGCTGGCGTCGCTGTCGACCCGCGAGCAGCAGATCGTCCGGCTGGTGGTGAGCGGCAAGTCGAGCAACGAGATCGGCGCGCTGCTGCACCTGTCGCCCAAGACCGTCGATTCGTACCGCAGCCGCCTGATGGCCAAACTCGGCGTGACCGACGTGCCGGCACTGGTGCGTTTCGCGATCCGCGCCGGCCTGATCGACGTCGACGAGCACTGACGCTCACGGGAAGCGCCGGGCCGCCCCGGTTTTCCTGACCCCGGCGACCCGGGCCTTATTGCACGGCACCCAGACGATCCGCCGGGCGCTGTCCAGAACTCCCGGCAGACGGCCGACCCGGTTCGCCCTAGATTGCACCGACCGGAACTGTTTTGAGGCGCCCCTCGGGCGCGGCACCCGGCAGGAGCGTCGCTTGACGCCTGAGGCAGCACCCCCGCCAGACCCGCCCCATTCGTCGCACCGCAACGGGCCCTTGCCGCTGCGCGTGATGCTGGTGGTGGCGCAGGAGCTGCGGCGCGACCAACTGCGCGCCGCGATTGCGCGCTTCGTCCCCGATGCGCGCATCGAAATCGCCCGCAGCGGCGTTGACGCCCTGCTGCGCTCGGCGCAAAGCCAACCGACCGACCTGTTGGTGCTCGACCTCGCGCTCGACGGCGCCTCCGGGCCGGCCCTGACCCGGCACCTGGCACGCATCGCCCAGTCGACCGCCGTGCTGGTGTTCGGCGACGACGCCGAGCATCGACCCGGCGCGGCCGACCCCACCTGGGCCTGGCACGAGATGGACCCGGCCTTGCGGCAATGGCTGAACGCACGCAAGGCGCGTGGCGCGCCGACCGCCTGACCCGGCCACGCCGATGACCTCCGCCACCGTGCCTCCCGCCGAGGCGCCGCGCCTGCGCCCACTGGGCGAGCCGAACGTGTTCGACTCCGCCGCCACGCCCGGTGCCGATGCGGGGGTGCTGATCGTCGACGACGACCTGTTCCAGCTCCAACTGTTGCAGTTCCAGCTCGAATCTTTGGGCGTGGCGCCAGTACAAGCCTGCAATTCCGGGTTGGCAGCGCTTGCCTGGCTGGAACGCCACGGCGGTGCAGCAACGCTGCTGCTGCTTGACTTGAACATGCCCGGCATGGACGGCGTCGAGTTCATCCGTCATCTCGCCGATCGTCGTCATCGCGGGGCAGTCGTGGTCTTCAGCAGCTCCGACGCGCGCGT
>JANNKS010000322.1:0-1526 GCA_031396425.1 Rhizobacter sp.
GCGAGCGCGGCACGACGATTCTTCTCGTCGAACAGAACGCCAACATGGCGCTCAATGCCGCCGATTTCGGCTACGTGCTCGAAAACGGCCGCATCGTGATGGAAGACACCTGCGAGCGGCTGCGCGAGAAGGAAGACATCAAGGAGTTCTACCTTGGCATGAAAGAAACCGGCGCGCGCGGCGAGCGGCGCTGGAAAAAAAAGAAGACGTGGCGGTGAGCAGCACAGCATGAGCAACCTCTGGGACCTGAGCCACCTGCAGCCGCGCAACGACATCGTCGTCGCGGGCGAAACGCTGTCCACCATGTTCTGGAACGCCGCCGCCGAGCGCGCCGCGCTCGTCTTCATGCGGCAGAAGGAATTCGGCATCTGGCGCGAATGGACCTGGGCGCAGACGGCGCAGGCGGTGCGCGAAATCGGCGACGGCCTGCTGAGCCTGGGCTTGCAGCCCGGGCAATGTGCGTCGATTCTTTCCAACACGGTCGTCGAATGGGTGCTTGCCGATGTGGCCGTGCTCAGCTGTGGTGGTGTGTCGAACGGCATCTACCCGACCGACGCCGCCTCACAGGTGCTGTACCTGTGCGAAGACTCGCGCACGCGCTTCCTGTTCGTCGAAGACGACGAACAGCTCGACAAGGTGCTCGAAGTGCGCGAGCGCCTGCCGCTGCTGCACAAGATCATCGTGTTCGACAGCGAAGGCCTGCGCGACTTCAAGGATCCGCAGGTGATCGACCTGGCCGCGCTGCGCGAGCTCGGGCGCATTCACGCGAAGGCGAACCCGCACCAGCTCGATCAACGCACGGCCGCCTGCAAGCCCGAAGACCTGGCGATCCTGGTCTACACCTCGGGCACGACCGGAAAACCCAAGGGCGCAATGCACTCGCACGGCGGGCTGGTCTACGCGGTGCGCGGCTACAACCAGGTGCTGGTGCAGGGCCCGGGCGACGAGCGCATGTGTTTCCTGCCGCTGTGCCACATCGCCGAACGTGTCGGTGGCGAGTATTCGGCGCTGTACACCGGCGCGGTGCTGAATTTTGTCGAGAACCCCGAAACCGTTCCGGAAAACGTGCGCGAAATTGCGCCCACCGTGTTCACCGCGGTACCGCGGGTGTGGGAGAAGTTCTATTCGGCAGTCGCGATATCGCTGCGCGAATCGGGCAAGGTGCAGCAAGCGGCGTATGCCTGGGGCATCGGTGTCGGAATGCGCATTGCCGAGCATGTGCTGGCCGGCGAGCCGGTGAGCAGTTCGCTGAAAGTCCAGTTCACGCTGGCGCGCTGGCTGGTGCTGAACAACGTGCGCAAGTTGATCGGTATTCACCGCGCGCGCTTTTGCGTGACCGGCGCGGCGCCGATCTCGCCCGACCTGGTGAAGTGGTACCTGGCGCTGGGCGTGCCGATGCTCGAGGTGTGGGGCATGACGGAGTCGTGCGGCGCGGCCACCTACACGCCGGCAGGCCGCATCAAACCCGGCATGATCGGCCCGGCGTGCCCGTACAACGAGGTGCGGCTCGCGCCCGGAACGAATGA
>JANNKS010000332.1:0-2532 GCA_031396425.1 Rhizobacter sp.
TGCGACATCAGGCGGTTCAGCGACGCGCCCTTGTGCTGCAGCACCTCGGGCATGTGCGGCCCGAGCATCGCGTAGGCGATGAACAGCAGGGCCAATGTCGCCATCGGCCAGCCGACGGCGCGGCGGGTCGCTTCGAGCAGCAGTACCAGCCCCGTGACCGACACCACGATGTCGATCGTGGTGGGCTGGCCCGGCCGGGTGGCAAGCTGGTTGTAGAACAGCAGCAGGTAGGCGCCGGCAAACGCCCCCGCCAGCGCCAGCGCCCAGTCGATCCACGGCACCCGGTCGCGCGGCGAACGGCGAAACGCCGGCCAGGCGGCAAACGCCAGGAACAGCGCAAAGCCCAGGTGCAGCGCGCGCGCCTCGGTGTCGTTCAGGATGCCCATACCGAACGTGAAGGGCAGCGGCGACGCGTACCAGAGCTGGAACAGGGCCCAGGCCAGCGACACCGAGAAGATCACGGTCGCCGCGACACCGCTGGGCTTGCGCGCGCCGGTGTCGGCTTCGGCGACCAGCGCCTGCAGCGCCTCGGGCGCCTTTTCGATGTCGGTGGCCATGCGGTGTCCTCAATGAAAACGGGCGAAGCCGCTGCTTCGCCCGGTCGAGTGCGTCAAGCCGTGTCGGCCTACTTGATCCAGCCCTTTTCCTTGTAGTAGCGCGCAGCGCCCTCGTGCAGCGGCGCCGACAGGCCGTCGGCCACCATGTTCTCGGGCTTCAGGTTCGCCAGCGCCGGGTGCAACTTCTTGAACTCCTCGAAGTTGTCGAACACCGCCTTCACGACCTGGTAGACCGACTCGGCCGGCGCCTTGCTCGACGCGACCAGGGTGGCCAGCACGCCATAGGTCTGGGTCGGGTTCGGGTTGTTCGGGTACAGGCCGCCGGGGATCGTGGCCTTGGCGTAATAGGGCTTGTCGGCCACCAGCTTGTCGATCGCCGGCCCGGTGACCGAAACCAGCTGGGCGCCGCAAGAGGTGGTCGGGTCCTGGATGTTCGCGCTCGGGTGGCCCACGCCATAGAAGAAACCGTCGATCTTGCCGTCGCACAGCGCCGGCCCGTGTTCGTCGGCCTTGAGCTCCGAGGCGAGTGAAAAGTCGCTCAGCTTGCCGCCGGTGGCCACCAGCAGTTCTTCCAGCGACGCGCGCGTTCCCGAGCCGGGGTTGCCGACGTTGAAGCGTTTGCCCTTGAAGTCGGCGAAGCTCTTGACGCCGGCCTCCTTGCGCGCCAGCACGGTGAACGGCTCGGGGTGCACCGAGAACACGGCGCGCAGGTCGCCGTAGGCGCCACCGTCCTTGAACTGCGCCATGCCCTTGGCGGCATTGAACTGCACGTCGCTCTGCGCGAAGCCGAGGTCGAGTTCGCCGGCCTTGATCGTGTTGATGTTGAACACCGACCCGCCGGTCGATTCGACCGAGCAGCGAATGCCGTGTTTGGCGCGGTCCTTGTTGACCAGCCGGCAAATGGCGCCCCCTGCAGCGTAGTACACACCGGTCACACCGCCGGTGCCGACGGTGATGAATTTCTGCTGCGCGGCCGCCGGCAGCGGGGCCAGCGCGGCAGCGAGGGTGATGGCGGCGGCAACTGCCGCCGGCTTGAAGAGGTGACGCATGGAGGGGGCTCCTTGAGGGGTGGACGGCGGGAGGGCCGATAGCTGCGAATCGATCCGACTGTATATGAGCAAGCACGCAACGCGACCAACCCTGCTCGGGCCGCTAGCGTTAACCCCAACTATCTGATTTGAAGATAGCTCATCCGCGACCGATTGCACTTCACGCCGCCGAGGCCCCGCCCTATCGTGCGCGATTCGAGCCGCACGCCTGTTCGTGCGGTCCCGCCGTGACATCCTGGAGGTCAACCATGTTCCACCGCATCCCGCTCCTCACCGGCTTCGCCGCCGCTGCGCTGCTTGCCGCCACACCGGCACTGGCACAGAAAGGCCCTTTGCAGAAAATCGGCAAGGGCGAAGGCCAGGTCGACATCGTCGCCTGGGCCGGCTACATCGAGCGCGGTGCGACCGACAAGAACTTCGACTGGGTCACCGACTTCGAGAAGAAGACCAGCTGCAAGGTCAACGTGAAGACCGCCGGCACCTCGGATGAGATGGTGGCGTTGATGAACGAAGGCGGCTTCGACCTTGTCACCGCGTCGGGCGATGCGAGCACGCGGCTGATCCGCGGCAAGAAGCTGCAGCCGATCAACGTCGGCCTGATCCCGAGCTACAAGAACATCGACGCGCGGCTGCAGAAGGCGCCCTGGCACTACGAGGGCAACACGCACTACGGCGTGCCCTACCAGTGGGGCTGGAACGTGCTGATGTACAACACCAAGGTGTTCGCCGACAAGCCGCCCACCAGCTGGTCGGTGGTGTTCGAAGAGACCACCCTGCCCGACGGCAAGAGCAACAAGGGCCGCACCCAGGCGTTCGACGGGCCGATCTACATCGCCGACGCCGCGCTGTACCTGATGAAGAAGAACCCGGGCCTGGGCATCAAGAACCCCTACGAGCTGAACGAGGCGCAGTACAAGGCCGCCCTC
>JANNKS010000346.1:0-12003 GCA_031396425.1 Rhizobacter sp.
GGCCGCCGGATACCTTGTAGCTGTTCTGATTGAACTTGCCACCCGCGTGCAACTCGGTCAGCGCAATCTCTGCCGCTGAACGTTTAGGTTCATGCTTGTCATCCATCTTCACTCCGGTCGGGATGCCCCGACCGTTGTCCACCACGCTGACGGAGTTGTCGGTATGAATCGTCACCACGATGTCGTCGCAATAACCCGCCAGCGCCTCGTCGATTGAGTTGTCGACCACTTCAAACACGAGGTGGTGCAGCCCGGTGCCGTCGGAGGTATCGCCGATGTACATGCCGGGACGCTTGCGAACCGCTTCCAGTCCTTCGAGGATCTGGATACTTCCTTCGCCATAGGCGTCGCTGCCCTGGGCGATGGAACCCCCTTCATTGTTCAGGCCTGCATGGCCATTGGGATGATTCTCGGAAGCTGTCATTGCGTCTTCACACTCACTGTTAACCCCTTGGCTCTGGACTGTCGAACCCAATCAACACTCGCTCTGAACGCACACCCCTAAGCAGGCGGTGCGTTTGTGTGCAATCAGATTCGCATCGGCATCACGACATACTTGAAACCGGCAAGATCGGGAATCGTCAGCAGGGCGCTCGAATTGCTGTCCTGAAGCCCGATCTTCACCATCTCGAAGCTGCTCATGTTGGTCAGCACATCAATGAGATAGGTCACGTTGAACCCGATTTCGATTGTGTCGCCGCCGTAGTCGATTTCCAACTCCTCGGTGGCTTCTTCCTGTTCCGCATTGCTCGCCGCGATGCGCAAGGTGCCGGGCTCCATGTTCACCTTCACACCTTTGAACTTCTCGCTGGTCAGAATGGCGGCGCGCTGCAAGCTGGCCAACAACGCCACGCGACCGACTGTGAATTCATTCTTGTGCTGGCGCGGAATGACGCGGTTGTAGTCTGGAAATTTCCCCTCGACAAGTTTGGTGACGAATTCCATTCCACTGAAACTGAACTTCGCCTGGTTGCTGGCAAAGCGCATTTCAATCGGGCGCTCTTCGCCGTCTTTGTCATCGCGCAAGAGGCGTTGAAGTTCCAACACGGTCTTGCGCGGAAGAATCACTTCCTGCTTCGGTATCTCTGCTGCCAGCGTAGCCTGGGCCAACGCCAGCCGATGACCATCCGTCGCGACCAGAATCAGGCTCCTTCCTTCCGCAACGAACAGGATGCCATTCAGGTAGTACCTGATGTCATGCACCGCCATCGCGAAGTGCACCTGGTTCACCAACGCCTTGAGCGTGGCCTGGGGAACGCTGAATACCGGGCCGAAATCGGGTGCTTCCTGAACCAGCGGAAAGTCGTCACTCGGAAGCGTCTGCAAAGTAAATCGGCTCTTCCCGCCTTGCAGCGTCAGCTTGTTCTGCGTGCTCGACAGTGAAACCACCTGGTCTTCAGGCATCGATCGCAGAATATCGATTAGCTTTCGGGCACCCACGGTCGTGGCGAAGTTTCCCGCATCACCGTCCAAGGTTGAGCTGGTTCGAATCTGAATCTCCAGATCACTCGCGGTGAATTCAACCTGATCCCCCGTTTTGCGGATCAACACGTTCGCCAAGACGGGCAAGGTATGCCTGCGTTCAACGATTCCAGCCACAGCTTGAAGGGAACGAAGGATTTTTTCCTGTGCTGCCTTTAGAACAATCATGTCAACCTCATGAGGTAGTCGTAGTGATAGAGAGAGGGTGAAACTGGGGACAAGCCTGCTTTTGCTTTCGTAATCATTGCCTTGCGCTCGCCAAAAGCATGTGTCCGAATGCCCTTGAGCGGTGGGTGCCAAGATGAACAACTTCCGGAACTGACCACGAGCGGTGGACAAGTGCACTTCTGTTCAACGGTTGTCCCCAGGAAAATATGAATCGTTCTGCAAATAGAAATCAACCCTTGAGCGTTTGCTCGAGGACGTGAAGTTGTTGATTCAATTCCGTGTTCTTCTGGCGTTCCGCAGCAATCTTTCGCACCGCATGCAGCACCGTGGTGTGGTCCCGGCCGCCAAAGGAGTCGCCAATCTCGGGCAGACTCTTCTGGGTCATTTCCTTGGCAAGGTACATCGCGATCTGCCGAGGCCGTGCGATGCTCGCCGGGCGCTTCTTGCTGTACATGTCCGCAATTCTGATCTTGTAGAAATCAGCCACGGTCTTCTGAATGTTTTCGAGGCTGATCTGGCGATTCTGAATTGACAGCAGGTCTTTCAGTGCTTCGCGGGCCAGCTGGATGTTGATTTCCTTCTGGCTGAATCGCGAGTACGCGAGTATCTTGCGCAGCGCACCTTCCAACTCACGAACGTTGGCGCGGACATTCTTTGCCACGAAGAAGGCGACATCTTCGGGCATCGGTGTGGCTTCGAGTTCGGCTTTGCGCAGCAGGATCGCGACCCTCATCTCAAGCTCGGGCGGCTCAATGGCGACTGTCAATCCTGCGTCAAATCGAGACGTCAGTCTCTCATCAATGTCTACCAGACCTTTTGGATAGGTATCGCTCGTCATGATGATGTGCGCGCGCTTGGCGAGCAATGCCTCGAAGGCATTGAAGAATTCCTCCTGGGTCCGCTCTTTCCCTGCAAAAAACTGAACGTCGTCGATCAACAGCAGATCGAGCGAGTGGTATTTGGCCTTCAACTCGTCGAATGTCTTGCGTTGATAGTTCTTGACGACATCGGTGATGAACTGCTCGGCATGCAAATAGAGCACCCGTGCCTCAGGCCGATCGGCCAGCAATGCATTGCCGACGGCGTGTATCAGGTGCGTCTTGCCAAGCCCGACGCCACCATAGATGAACAGCGGGTTGTACATGACGCCAGGGGCCCCCGCGACATGCAGCGCCGCCGTGCGGGCCATCTGATTGGCGCGGCCGGGGACCAGGTTTTCAAAGGTGAGGTTCGGATTCAGGCGCGAGCCGTTCTGCGCCGTCGAACCGGAAATATCGGCGGAAGTGTTTGCGGGCCGGGCCTGTGAACCCTGATTCACGGGCAGCCCACGCGCGCCCCCTTCCCGCACCGAACGGGCCGTGGTTGCACCCGCCGATCCGTTGTCGGCGACATGCGGGGCCACAGGTGAGTTCTCGCGCTGCACCAAGGTCATGTTGAGACGAACCGGCCGACCCGCGATCTCGGTCAACACCGCTTCAATGCGCTCCGCATACTGATTGCGAATCCAGTCCAGCTTGAACCGATTGGGCACGCGCACCGTCACCACCGCCCCGACGTCCGCATGCTCGGTGATGTCGGCAGCCGGCAGGGGGCGGATCCAGGTATTGAATTGTTGTTCAGGCAGTTCAGCTGCGAGTCGCTCGCAACCGCGCTGCCAGAGGTCGGCCACCATGCTGTGGAGAACGCTTCCGTTGGGAGCCGTCATTGTACGTCGCATGAGTCGCTGCCCTGGAGGTTATCCACAGTTTTGGATTCACAATCGACACCCATGGTGAATGTGGCGCAGCGAACCAGAATTTGACGGTAGCGGCGCTTTCTGCTGTAATGCCCGGTTTCCCGCACACTTGCCCTGCTGCGCAGGCGCGTGCCGCTTCACATTGCCCTGGGCAAGCCCATCGAGACAGCCTTGTCAATGGGCTGAGAACAATCATGAAACGCACCTATCAAGCCTCCAAGATCCGCCGCGCACGCACCCATGGATTTCGCGCTCGCATGAAGACTCGCGGTGGGCGCGAAGTCATCAACGCCCGTCGCGCCAAAGGTCGCAAGCGCCTCGCTGTCTGAGCGGGCCAGGCGGCCCTTGTCGCTGCGCGTAGATCGGCCGTGCCCAACATTGCGGTCGGCCGGTTGCTGCAGGCCAGCGACTTCGAGAAAGTGCTCGCCCGGCCAGCCATCAGGTCAAGTCGTCATTTCGCCTTGCATGCGCTGAATTCCGAGCCAGGTCAGCTTCAGTACCGGGAAAGACGCACCGCAGAAGACAACTTATCAACAGCGGGTGCCCCAATTTCGCCCCCCACTGTGGACAGCTTCGAATCTGCCGGCCTCACGAATGGCCATCAAGGAGCATCGCGCTGGCTCGGGATCGTGGTTCCAAAGCGGCATGCGCGGCGCGCGGTGACTCGCACTTTGCTGAAACGTCAGATACGCGAAGGCGTTGGTCGTTTTGCCGAATCACTGCCAGCCGGACTGTTGGTGGTCCGGCTGCGGAGCCACTTCGACAAGCGCGTCTATCCTTCGGCAAGCTCGATCGCCTTGTGCGACGAGGTTCGAGCCGAGCTGCAGCGACTTCTTGGTTCGGTTGACATTGCCTCAGTCTGACCCGGACACACCCCATGCCTTCAAGGAACATCGCCATGTGGCCCACCCGAATCCTGATGGGCATCGTCAAGGGCTATCGCCTTTTCTTCAGCGCCTGGCTGGGCAGCAACTGCAGGTTCAGCCCAAGCTGTTCGGCCTATTCATTGCAGGCCCTGGAGACGTTCGGTGCTGGAGCCGGGACTTACCTGACATTGCGGCGGTTGGCGCGCTGCCACCCCTGGTGTGAAGGCGGCGAAGATCCCGTCCCCGGACAAAGGCCGCGCCTGTTCGCCGGTTTGCCCAACGCCGCTGCGCCGCGCGCCGAAACCGCCACCTCCCATCTGAGCAGGAAGCTCCACCCATGAACGATATTCGCCGCACGATCCTGTGGGTGGTGTTTTCGATGTCACTCTTTCTGATCTGGGATGCCTGGAACAAGCACACCGGGCAGCCGTCGATGTTCGCTCCCCCACCGGCAACCAAACCGGCCGCCGCCGCAGCCCAACCTGGGGCGAGCGGCCTGCCTGCCGCCGTGCCGACCAGCAGCGCTGCGCCAAACAAGGGCGCGCTGCCAGCTGCGGCCACCGCAGTGGGCGGGCAGCGAATCGATATCACCACCGATGTCTTCAAGGCCACGCTCGACACCCGTGGCGCGGACTTGGTGCGGGTTGAACTGCTGCGCCAGGTGGACCCGCTGGATCATGCGAAAAACATGGTCCTGCTTGACCAGACGGCAGATCGCCTCTACGTGGCGCAGACCGGCCTGGTCCCACCCGCGGGGGGCGCGGGTTTGCCAAATCACCACAGCCTGATGAAGCTCGTGACCGCGGAACGCGCATTGAAAGAGGGCAGCAACGAACTGCAGGTGCGGTTTGAGTCGGACGAAGTGGGTGGTGTCAAGTTGGCCAAGACCTACACGTTCCGTCGAAGCGACCATGTGATCGGCGTTCAGCACGAAGTGATCAACATGGCCGCGTCGCCGACCAGCCCGCGGCTGTATGTGCAACTGGTTCGGGACGGCAACGCGCCAGCCGGCGAATCGAGTTTCTATTTCACGTTCACTGGCCCGGCGATCTACACCGACTCAAGCAAGTTCACCAAGATCGATTTCACGGACATCGAAAAGCGCAAACCCGGCGAAAAGCCTTCGCACGCAACCGATGCCGACAACGGCTGGGTTGCGATGGTGCAGCATTATTTCGCCAGTGCCTGGTTGATCGACGCGAGCAACACAGCCAAGGCTGCACGCGAGTTTTACACCGGCAAAGTCGCGGCCAATGCCTATTCGGTGGGAATGATCGTTCCGCTCGGTGAGCTGGCAGCGGGTGCCAGCAAGACCTTCGATGCGCGGCTTTTCGTCGGACCGCAAGAGGAAAACAAGCTGGCGGTACTGGCTCCTGGCCTGGAGCTGGTGAAGGACTACGGATGGTTCACGATCCTTGCCAAGCCGCTTTTCTGGTTGCTCACGCAACTGCACAAATTCATCGGCAACTGGGGCTGGGCCATCGTGGGCCTGGTGGTGCTGCTCAAGATCGCTTTTTATTGGCTCAACGCCACCGCCTACCGATCGATGGCCAAGATGAAGGCAATCAATCCGAAAGTCATGGCGATGCGCGAGCGATTCAAGGACAAGCCGCAAGAAATGCAGCAAGAGATGATGCGCATCTATCGCGAGGAAAAGGTCAACCCACTGGGGGGTTGCTTGCCGATCTTCGTGCAGATGCCGTTCTTCATCGCCCTGTACTGGGTGTTGCTCTCGAGCGTCGAGATGCGCAATGCACCATGGATCGGCTGGATCGCCGACCTGTCGGCCAAAGACCCGTACTTCATCTTGCCGCTGCTGATGACGGCAACCACGATGTTCCAGACCTGGTTGAACCCCACTCCGCCTGACCCCATCCAGGCGAAGATGATGTGGATCATGCCGCTGGTGTTCTCGGCAATGTTTTTCGTGTTCCCTGCCGGCTTGGTGTTGTACTGGCTCACGAACAACATCCTGTCGATTGCGCAGCAATACCTGATCAACAAGCAGCTGGGCGTGTTGGGCAAGTGAAGCGCCGAGCGCGCTCGCTCGCGCGACCTATCAGCGTGTCATGGCAGTTCGGGCGCTCCGCCAATGTTGCAAGGGCTTGACGACACGATCGTGGCCATCGCCACGGCCCCCGGCCGTGGAGCGATTGGTGTCGTGCGCGTGTCCGGGTCCGCGCTGACGGCGATCATGCAGGCAGTTTGTGGCAGGGTACTGGAGGCGCGCCGAGCCAGCTACCTGCCATTGCTGGATGTGCACGGCCAAGCCATCGACCGCGGGCTGGCCATTTACTTCCGCGCCCCCCATTCCTACACTGGGGAAGACGTGCTGGAGCTCCAAGCGCATGGTGGGCCGGTTGTGCTGCAACTGCTGCTGGCGCGGTGCCTGGAGGCGGGTGCGTGCGTCGGCGCTCGGCTGGCCCTGCCGGGTGAATTCACGCAACGCGCATTTGTGAACGGCAAACTCGATCTGGCGCAAGCCGAAGCCGTCAGCGACCTGATCGATGCCGGCACCGAAGCGGCGGCGCGTTCCGCGGCTCGTTCGCTGACTGGCCACTTTTCCGACGAAATCAAGCGCCTGGCAAACCAGCTCGTCGAGTTGCGTACCCTGGTCGAGGCGACCCTCGACTTTCCCGACGAGGAAATCGACTTTCTCGAGAAGGCCGACGCGCGCGGCCGCATGGCCGCGATTGCTGCGGCGCTTGTCGCCGTTTTGTCGCGCGCCCGGCAGGGGGCACTGCTGCGTGAAGGCATCAAGGTCGTGCTGGCAGGGCAACCCAACGTGGGCAAAAGTTCGCTGCTGAATGCGCTGGCCGGGGTGGAACTCGCTATCGTCACGCCACTGGCAGGCACGACCCGGGACAAGGTCAGCGAAACCATCCAGATCGACGGCATCCCGATTCACGTGACCGACACGGCCGGGCTGCGTGACTCCAATGACGAGATCGAGCGCCTGGGCATTGCCCGCACCTGGCAGGCGGTTGCCGATGCCGATCTGGTGCTGTTCCTGCACGATTTGACTCGCACCGCCGAACCGGCCTACGAAAACGCCGAAAGTCAGTTGGCGATGCAGCTGGCAAAGGCACTCGGCGGCCACGAACGCCTGCTGCACGTCTACAACAAGGCCGATGTGACAGGCCAGGCGCCGCCGCCAGAAGGCGTGCTCATCTCGGCCCTCACCGGGCAGGGCCTGCAGGCATTGCGACAAGCGGTCTTGACGTTCGTGGGTGGCGAGGTGCTGCCTGAGGGCCTTTGCATCGCGCGCAGTCGGCACGTTCATGCGCTTCAGCGCGCTGCGCAGCATCTGGATCTCGCGATGGGGCACGCCACTCGAGTGGATGCGGCGCTCGACCTGCTTGCCGAAGAATTGCGCCTGGCGCACAACGCCTTGGGCGAAATCACCGGCAGCTTCACACCGGACGATCTGCTCGGCCAGATCTTCGGCAGGTTCTGCATCGGGAAATGACAACACCCCCGACCTGTGAACTGTGACGACTACTTAACGCCTCGTTACGGTGCGGCGCCTTGACATCGCGTCGTTGCTGCCCGTGGCAGGCCGGATAATTGCAGGCTTATCCTGAGTCTTGTGTCGGAGATGCGCATGGACGTGAATGACTTGATCAAGGCCATCCAGACGCTCAACGCCGAAGACGCCTTTCGTGCGCGTCTATCGGTGGAACAGTGGCGCATTGTCACGCCGTTCCTGACGCCGCACGACATCCGCGCCGGCGACCTGGTGATCAAACAGGGCGACATCGATCACTCGATGTACTTCATCGGCCAGGGTTCGATGCAGGTGTTCGTGACCGGAGCAGCACCCGGAACCAGCAAGATTGCGATCCTGCGCGCCGGTGCCGTGGTCGGCGAAGCGGGACTGTTCGGCGACTTTCCGCGCGCTGCGAGCGTCGAGGCGATGACGCCCTGCGTCGTGTGGGCGCTGCGCGGGCCGCGCATGGAAGAGCTGGCCCAGCGCAACCCGGCGCTCGCGCTCGAACTCCTGCACGCCGCTGGTGCCGTGTTGCTGACGCGCGTTCGCGCGAATCAGTTGCGCCAGATTTCGTTCGCCTGATCTGCGACGGCCTGAAAGTCGCCCGACCAGGCACCATCAAGCTGCACAGCCGGGATCTCAAGGCCGCGCCCGCGCACGTCAGCGGGCCAGCCTGCAGCCTCACCGGGGCCCCAGCAATTTCCCTTCCGCAAGCGCCAACGGTTCGGGCAGGCCGGAGAGCACCAGGGTATCGCCGGCGGCCAGCACGTCATGCTCGTCAGGCTTGGAGACCGCCCCCGAAGCGCGGCGAAGCGACACCGCAGTCACGCCGACGGCATGCAACGCCTGCGAAGCCAGCGTCTGACCGACGCAGCGCGCCGCCAGCGGCAGGGTCAGCGACTGCAGGCGGGCATGCTGCAACTCGTCGACGGTGTCGTCGTCGGCGCCGTGAAAGTAGCCTCGCAGCAGGCCGTAGCGCGCATCGCGCTGGTCCTGCACGACACGGATGACGCGTCGCATCGGAACGCCCACCAGTGCCAGCGCATGGCTGGCCAGCATCAACGAACCCTCGATCGCTTCGGGAACGACTTCGGTCGCACCGGCCGCCTGCAGGCGCTCGATGTCGCTGTCGTCGATCGTCCGCACCACCACAGGTACGCGCGGCGCGTGCGACTGCACATGGCGCAGGATCTTCAGCGCCGAGGCGGTATCGTGGTAACTCACCACCACCGCGCTGGCCCGGGCCAGACCCGCCGCCATCAGGCTCTGCAGGCGAGCTGCATCGCCGAACACCACGCTCTGGCCTGCGGCAGCGGCCTGTCGCACCCGGTCAGGGTCGAGGTCGAGCGCCATGTAGGGAATCCTTTCGCCGTCGAGCAGTCGCGCCAGGTTCTGGCCGCTGCGCCCGTATCCCGCAATGATGACGTGTGCTTCCGTGTTGATGGCACGCTTCGCAATGCTCGTCATCGCCACCGATTGCATCAGCCAGTCGTTCGCGCTCAAGCGCATCACGATGCGGTTGCTGTAGAGAATGAGCAGGGGAGTCGCCAGCATGCTCAGAACCATGCTTGCCAGCACCGGGCTCAGCCATTGCGGGTCAATGAGCCGCTGCTCAGCGCCCAGCGTCAGCAGCACAAATCCGAATTCGCCAGCCTGCGCCAGGTACAAACCCGTGCGCAATGCGACACCCGGTGCGGCGCCGAAAACCCGCGCCAGGATCGCCACCAGGACGAACTTTGCCAACACCGGCGCCAAGGTCAGAAGCAACACGAGGATCCACTGCTGGGTGACCGCGTGCCAATCCAGTTTCATCCCGATCGTGATGAAGAACAAACCAAGCAGCACATCATGGAACGGGCGGATGTCGGTTTCGACCTGGTGCTTGTATTCGGTCTCGGCGATCAGCATGCCGGCCAGGAAAGCACCCAGCGCGAGCGACAGGCCGGCATGTTCGGTCAGCCAGGCCAGCCCCAGCGTGACGAGCAGGACGTTGAGAACGAACAGTTCCTCGCTCTTGCGGCGTGCCACCAGCGTCAGCCACCACCGCATCAGGCGTTGCCCACCCACCAGCAGGATCGTCAGCAGTGCCGTCGCCTTCAGCGTCGCCCAGAACAGGGCAGTGGCGAGGTCCGATGCGCTTGAATTCAACGCGGGGATCAACACCAGCAGCGGCACCACGGCGAGATCCTGGAACAGCAAGGTGCCCATCACCCGGCGGCCGTGTTCGCTCTCGAGTTCCATGCGTTCGGCCATCAGCTTGCCCACGATTGCAGTGCTCGACATCGCCATCGCACCGGCCAGCACCACCGCGCCCTGCCACGACAATAGCCAGGGCTGGGCTGTGAAGGAGAACAGCCAGGTGAGCAGAAGATGCCCGAACACGGTGCCCACCACCGTGAAACCGACTTGAGCCAGGCCCAGGCCGAACACCAGCTTGCGCATGCTCTTCAGCTTGGGCAGGTTGAATTCCAGGCCGATCACGAACATCAGGAACACGACCCCGAATTCGGCCAGGTAGCGCACGCCGGCCGAGTCCTTGGCCAGCCCTACTGCGTTGGGCCCGATGATGACCCCCACCACCAGATAGCCCAGCATCGGCGGCAGGCGTGCGAATCGGCAAAGCACCACGCCAGCGACTGCGGCGATCAGGTAGAGCAAGACAACTTCGAGTGTCGAGGCCATGGGGTTCTTGGTTCAAGCGGGGCAGGGCCATCGCGGCGCAGGGCCGACCCAAAGCCCGACCGCCTCCTAGAATCGCGCCATCGTAATGGACGCCCGTTTGCGCCGGCGCACCTTGTGGTTCCTCAAGCCGATCTGATCGCCCCTTTTGATCCGGAGCGAGCGCTGCGCCTGGCGCGCGAGACCTTCGACATCGAAGCGAATGCCCTGCTCGGCCTGAAAGCGCGCCAGGGCGAGGGCTTCACGGGTGCCGTGCGGGCCATGTTGGCTTGCCGCGGCCGAGTGGTCGTGATGGGCATGGGCAAGAGTGGGCATGTCGGGCGCAAGATTGCGGCCACCTTGGCTTCCACTGGCACGCCGGCCATGTTCGTACACCCCGCCGAAGCGAGCCACGGTGACCTGGGCATGGTGACGCACGGTGATGTGGTGCTGGCGATCTCCAACTCGGGGGAAAGCGATGAGCTGGCCGCTGTCCTTCCCGCGATCCGGCGGCTCGGAGTGCTGCTGATCCTGATGACCGGTCGGCTCGACGGGAGTCTTGCCGAACACGCCGACCTGCTGATCTCAAGCGGCGTCGATCAGGAGGCCTGCCCGATGAACCTGGCCCCCACCGCCAGCACCACGGCACAAATGGCCCTGGGTGACGCGCTCGCGGTCGCCTTGCTCGATGCTCGCGGGTTTCGCGAAGAGGACTTCGCCCGCTCCCATCCCGGCGGCGCACTCGGGCGCAAACTGCTCACCCACGTTCGCGACCTGATGCGCACGGGCGACGCCGTGCCGAGCGTGCTGCCCGAAACCCCTTTCATCGAGATGATGCGCGAAATGACACGCAAGGGGCTGGGGGCGACGGCCGTCGCGTCGGCGCAGCGCGAGGTGCTGGGCATCTTCACTGACGGCGACCTGCGCCGGCTCATTGAACAGGGCGTCGATCTGCGTGTACTCACTGCGCGCGACGTCATGCACCCGACGCCGAAACTGGTGCGCAGCGACGCGCTGGCGGTCGATGCCGCCGGCGTCATGGAGCAGCACCGCATCACCAGTGTCCTGGTCGTGGATTCGCAAGGTGCGCTGGTGGGCGCACTCAATTCGAACGACCTGATGCGCGCCAAGGTCATCTGAGCGTGGCACCGGCCCTGACCTTTCCGACCGAGCTGTTGCTCAAGGCCCAGGGGCTGCGTGCGGCCATCTTCGATGTGGACGGCGTGCTCACCGATGGCTGCATCTACATCGGCGAACGCGGTGAGGAATTCAAGGCGTTCTCGACGCTCGACGGCCATGGCCTGAAACTGCTGCAGCGCGCCGGCATCGAACCGATCATCATCAGTGGGCGTGACTCGGCCGCCTTGCGCAAGCGGGTCAGTGACCTGGGCCTGGTGCATGCCATCTGCGGTGCGGTGGACAAACTCGCGGTTGCCGAGCCACTGCTGGCGCAGCTGCAGCTGGACTGGTCGCAGGTCGCTGCGATGGGCGATGATTGGCCCGATCTCCCCTTGCTCAGTCGCGCCGCGTTCTCGTGTGCGCCGCCGGGCGCCCATGTCGAAGTGCGTGCTGTGTGCACCCACGTCACGCGCGCGCCGGCGGGC
>JANNKS010000353.1:0-5937 GCA_031396425.1 Rhizobacter sp.
CGGAAACCGTGCGCTCGGTGTCATCGACCTTTGCCAAGAGCGGCCTGAATGGCATCCCGGGCGATCCCTTCGGTGCCTCGCTCTGCCTGGTCATCGCGGCCCTGCTCTTTGCGCGCCTGTTCTACCGCATGAACCTGCTGACCATCGGCGACTTTTACAAGCAGCGCTACGGCAAGGGCGTCGAGGTACTGACCAGCGTGGCCATCGTCGCCAGCTATCTGGGCTGGACGTCAGCGCAAATGACCGCACTCGGCCTGGTCATCGCCACCTTGTCGGGCGGCGCCATCGACCTCAACACGGCGATCATGATCGGCGCTGCAGTGGTAGTGGTCTACACCATCTTCGGTGGCATGTGGTCGGTTGCCTTCACGGACCTGTTCCAGACTGTCGTCATCCTGATTGGTCTGAGCCTGGTGGCTTGGCTGGTCGGCGACCTGGCCGGCGGTGCGGGCAAAGTCATCGCTCAGGCGGTCACCGACGGCAAGCTCATCATGTTCCCGGCCGACATGAATGCCGCTGCATGGTGGGCCATGGCGGGCGCGTTCTTCGCTTTCGCCTTTGGCTCCGTGCCGCAGCAGGACGTGTTCCAACGCATGACCAGTGCGAAAAACGAAGCCACCGCGGTGCGCGGCACCCTCATCGGTGGCGCGATCTATTTCTGTTTCGCGTTCGTGCCCATCTTCATCGGTTACGCGGCACTGGTGGCCGAGCCTTCGTTGAAGGAGTTGTTCGCCTCGGACGATGCGCGGCAGATCCAGCGCATCCTGCCCGACCTGGTGCTGGCGAAGATGCCGCTGTGGACGCAGATCCTGTTCTTCGGCGCGCTGCTCTCGGCGATTCTGTCGACGGCCAGCGGCGCCTTGCTCGCGCCCACCGCATTGTTCACCGAAAACGTGCTGCGGCCCTTCGTGCCGCGCATGGGCGACCGCCAGTTCCTGCTGACGCTGCGCATCATCCTGGTGACCTTCACTGCCGCAGCCTTGCTGTTCGCGCTGAACAGCAAGAGCACGATGTACGAGATGGTGCAGAACGCCTACAACGTCACCCTGGTGGGCGCCTTCGTTCCGCTGCTCGCCGGTGCCTACTGGAAGCGCGCCACGACGCAGGGCGCACTGGCCTCGATCGTGTTCGGCGTGGGGACCTGGATCACGGCCACGCAGGTCGCACCCGACGCGCTCGTGCCGGCCAACCTGCTCGGGCTGTTCGCCTCGGCGATCTTCATGGTGCTGGGCTCGATGGCGCCGCAGCTGTTGCGCCACCACGGCCACAGCATCGAGCACACGACCCATGCGGCCGCCCAGCCGCACGCCAGGAAGGCGCATTGAATGGGCATCCGCCCCGCACCCCGGGTCCGTGCCGACTTAGAATCGAGGGTTTTGAAGTCGGGCGGAGAGCCATGCCAATCTATGCCTATCGTTGCGAAGCCTGCGGACACGCCAAAGACGTGCTGCAGAAGGTTTCCGACCCGCTGCTGACGCGCTGCCCGGCGTGCGGCGCCGAAGCGTTTCAGAAGCAGCTCACGGCGGCGGGTTTCCAGCTCAAGGGTTCGGGCTGGTACGTGACCGACTTCAAGGGCGACAACTCGGCCAAGGCGGCAGCCGCCAAATCGGCCGCTGCGAAGGCCGATGGCGCCAACGGCGAAGGTGGCGCCGGCGAGTCCAAGACGAGTGAATCGGCCGACTCGAAAGGCACTGGCTCGAAGTCGGACGACGCGCCGGCTGTGGCACCGGTGCCGGGTGCTGCCAAGAACGCCGCGAAGACCGCCGACAAGCCGGCTGACAAGGCGGCCGCCCCGGCCGCAAGTTCGGGCACCAGCGCCGGCACCGGCAGCGGCCCGGCGTCCGGCCATTGATGCCAAGCGCCTGAGCAGGAAAACCCTTGAAAAAGTACCTCATCGCCGGCTTGCTGGTCTGGATGCCGATGGCCATCACGGTCTGGGTGCTGCATTCGGCGCTCGGCCTGATCGACGGCATCTTCGGCTGGTTCCTCAGTGCCACCCAGGCCGTGCTGCCCGAGACCGCGCGCGGCTCGCTCGAGGCACTGCGCCAGGTGCCGGGCATGGGCGTGCTCGTGCTGTTGGCGGGTTTGCTGCTGACGGGCGCATTCGCCGCCAACATCGTCGGGCAATGGTGGCTGCGCCAGGGGCACCGGCTGCTCATCAAGATTCCGATCGTCAAGTCGATCTACAACTCGGTCAAGCAGGTCTCCGACACGCTGTTCTCCAGCAGCGGCAACGCGTTTCGCGAGGCGGTGCTGGTGCAGTACCCGCGCACCGGCGCCTGGACGATCGCGTTCGTCACCGGCAAGCCCGGGGGAGAGGCGGCCACCCACCTGAGCGGTGACTACCTCAGCATCTATGTGCCCACCACGCCGAACCCGACATCGGGCTTCTTCCTGATGGTGCCGCGTGCCGACGTGATATCGCTGCGCATGACTGTCGACGAGGCCCTGAAATACGTCATCTCGATGGGCGTGGTGGCACCGCCGGCGAACGTCGTCAGCCTGCCGCAAGTGTCGCGAAATTGATGCGGCGCCGCGCCGTGCAGCCCCGTGCTGTGCGGCGGGCGCCTGCCGCTGGCCGGGCGCGGCGGCAACGCCTGCGATGCATGTGATGCGACACGATCGACCCCCTCTGGAGAATTGAATGAGAACGACCTACTGCGGCCTGGTGAGTGAAACGCTGCTGGGCCAGACCATCACGCTGATGGGTTGGGCGCATCGGCGCCGCGACCATGGCGGCGTGATCTTCATCGACCTGCGTGACCGCGAGGGTCTGGTGCAGGTGGTGTGCGACCCCGACCGCGCCGAGATGTTCAGGGTGGCCGAAGACGTGCGCAACGAGTTCTGCCTGCGCATCGTCGGCCGCGTGCGCGCACGCCCGGCCGGCACGGAAAACGCCAACCTCACCAGCGGCAAGGTCGAGGTGCTGTGCCTGGAGATCGAGGTGCTCAACCCGAGCATCACGCCGCCGTTCCAGCTCGACGATGACAACCTGTCGGAAACCACCCGCCTGACGCACCGTGTGCTCGACCTGCGCCGGCCGGTGATGCAACGCAACATGAAGCTGCGCTACCGGGTCGCAATGGAAGTGCGCAAGTTCCTCGACGCGAACGGCTTCATCGACATCGAAACGCCGATGCTCACGAAGAGCACGCCCGAGGGCGCGCGCGACTACCTGGTGCCCAGCCGCGTGCACCCGGGCCAGTTCTTTGCGTTGCCGCAGTCGCCACAGCTGTTCAAGCAACTGTTGATGGTGGCGGGCTTCGACCGCTACTACCAGATCGTCAAGTGCTTCCGCGACGAAGACCTGCGTGCCGACCGCCAGCCCGAATTCACGCAGATCGACATCGAGACCTCGTTCCTCACCGAGGAAGAGATTCGCACCATGTTCGAAGGCATGATCCGCAGCACCTTTGAGCACGCGATCGGCGTCACGTTGCCGGCGTTCCCGGTGATGTTGTATGCCGACGCGATGGCGCGCTACGGCTCCGACAAGCCCGACTTGCGCGTCAAGCTCGAACTCACCGAACTCACCGACGTGATGCGTGACGTCGACTTCAAGGTCTTCTCGGGGCCGGCGCAAGCGCCGGGCGGGCGCGTGGTGGGGTTGCGCATTCCGGGCGGTGGCGAGATGTCGCGCAGCGAAATCGACGGCTACACCGAGTTCGTCAAGATCTATGGTGCCAAGGGCCTGGCGTGGATCAAGGTGAACGACGTTTCCAAAGGCGTGAACGCCGCCGATCTGCGCTCGGGCCTGCAGTCGCCGATCGTGAAGAACATTCATGACGCGGCGCTGGCGAAGATCATCAGCCGCACCGGCGCGCGTGACGGCGACCTGTTGTTCTTCGGTGCCGACAAGGCCAGCGTCGTGAACGACGCGATCGGCGCGCTGCGCGTCAAGGTCGGCCACAGCGACTTCGGCAAAGCGCGCGGGCTGGTTCAGGGCGAATGGGAGCCGTTGTGGGTGGTGGACTTCCCGATGTTCGAGTTCGACGAAGCGGCACAGCGCTGGAACGCGGTGCACCACCCGTTCACCGCGCCCAAGGACGGCCATGAAGACTGGCTCGAGACCGACCCGGGGCGCTGCGTCGCGAAGGCCTACGACGTGGTGCTCAACGGCATTGAACTGGGCGGCGGCTCGGTGCGTATCCACCGCGAAGAAGTGCAGAGCAAGGTGTTCCGCGCGCTCAAGATCGGCGCCGAAGAGGCGCAGGAGAAGTTCGGCTTCCTGCTCGACGCCTTGCGCTACGGTGCACCGCCGCACGGGGGCATTGCGATCGGGCTGGACCGCTTCGTGATGTTGATGACGGGAGCGGAGTCGCTGCGCGACGTGATCGCATTCCCGAAGACCCAGCGCGCCCCATGCCTGCTGTCGAACGCGCCCAGTGGCGTGGAGGAGAAGCAGTTGCGCGAGCTGCACATCCGCCTGCGCACCGCGCAAGTGGCCTAGAGGAGCGCTGTGTACGCCATGAGCCCGGCCAAAGTAGCGGCGGTGCGCCGGCCGCCGAAGATTCCGGAGTCGGTTCTGGTAGTGATCCACACCGCCGAACTGGAGGTGCTGCTGCTCGAGCGTGCCGACCGGCCCGGCTTCTGGCAAAGCGTGACCGGCTCGAAAGACAGCGTCTCGGAGTCGTTCACCCGAACCGCGTTGCGCGAGGTCGCTGAAGAGGTGGGCATTGCGATCGGCTCGCCGCGCATTCCGATGAGCAGCCTGCGCGACTGGCACCTGAGCAACGTCTACGAGATCTACCCCGACTGGCGCTACCGCTATGCGCCGGGCGTCACGCACAACACTGAACATGTGTTCGGCCTGCGCATTCCGCGCGACGTTCCCATCACGCTGTCGCCGCGCGAGCACCTGAACCATGTCTGGTTGCCGTGGCGCGAAGCGGCCGAGAAGTGTTTTTCGGCATCGAACGCCGAAGCCATCCTGCACCTGCCGCGGTTTCTTTCGTGACGCGCCCGCACTCCACGCTCCAGGGGGGCGCGCTGCTCAGGGTGGCGACCTACAACATCCACAAGGGCGTGCGCGGCGTGGGGCCGCGCAAACGCCTCGAAATCCACAACCTGCTGCTGGACATCGAAGCGCTCGACGCCGACATGGTGTTCCTGCAGGAGGTGCGCCATTTCCATCACGCCGAGGCGCGGCGCTTCCCCGACACCCACATCGGCTGGCCGCGCCAGCCGCAGGCCGACTACCTGGCGCCCGAAGGTTATGCGGTCGCGTACCGCACGAATGCCGTCACGCGCCACGGTGAACATGGCAATGCGCTGCTGTCGCGCTGGCCACTGGGCGACATCGGGCACCACGACGTTTCCGACCATCGGTTCGAGCAGCGCGGCCTGCTGCATGTTCCGGTCGAGTGGAACTCCGTCACCCTGCATGCGGTGGTTGCGCACCTGGGTTTGATGCATTCGGGGCGGGTGCGCCAGGTCGAGCGGCTGGCACGCTTCATTGAGTCGGAAGTGCCGCGCGACGCCTTGTTGATCGTCGCCGGTGACTTCAACGACTGGGGTCAGAAGCTCGACGCCCCGATGCGCGAGTGTGGCTTGCACCGCGCCATCGTCGAAGGTGCCCCAGCGGCGCGAATCAACACCTTCCCGTCGCGCGTGCCGCTATTTTCGCTCGACCGCATCTACATGCGCGGCCTGCGCTGCATATCGACCTCGGTGCCACGCGGCGCCGCCTGGGCGCGCATGTCGGACCACCTGCCGCTGGTGGCCGAACTCGAACTGGTTTGAAGGGCCACGATCGCCGCCACCCTGGGAACACCGAAACGCACCATGGCCGCCCACGCCTTGCGCCCGAATCACAGCCTGACCTTGCTGAAGGGGGGAGAAGCGCTGTTCCCGGCGCTGGTGGAAGCGATCGATGCGGCGCAGACGGAAGTTCTGCTCGAAACCTACATCTTCGACTTTGCGCGCTCGGTGCTGCCG
>JANNKS010000382.1:0-2414 GCA_031396425.1 Rhizobacter sp.
CCATGATCCAGAAGCTCACCGCCTTCAGCACGACAGCCGAGGCCTGCGGCAGCGGCGCGATCCAGCCGAGCTGTGACAGGTAGACGGGAATGATGAACGCGCGCGAAACCAGCACCAGCATCATGATCGTGCCCATCACCAGCATCATGATCGTGCCCATCACCACCTTGACCAGGTAGGGTCGCACATAGGTCGTGCCGATGGCGCCGAGCTGGATGCCGAACAGGGACCCTGCCAGGATCACCATCGCCAGTCGCAGATCGACGTAGCCGCTCCAGCCATACTTGATGGTGCCGCCCAGGCCCATGATGAAGGCGATCACGAGTTCGGTGGCTGAGGCCATCAGCGACGGCAGGCCGAGGACGTAGTGCATCGCCGGCACGCCGACAAAGCCGCCCACCGCGATCGTCGCGGCCAGCATGCCGGTGGCGAAGCCGATCGGCAGCGTGATGAGCCATGGGATGTGCGCCTTGGCGCCCGTCGAGTAGAAGCGCGGCCCCATCCACCGCACCTGCTGTACCCAACGCGCGAGACGCGTGACCTGCTCGTCTTCGCTGGTGGTGCCGCGTCGATACAGGTTCCAGGCATCGAGCATCACCCACGTACCGACGATGCCGAGCACGACGACGAACGCGACCGAGACATACAGGTTCGACCCGGCGTCGCCGAAGCTGTCCTTGATGCCTTGCTGCACGCCTGCGCCGTAAAGCATTCCCAGTTCGGCCGACGCGCCGAGAACGAGGCCGACTTTCAGGTCGATGTGGCCGAACTTGTAGCGTTTCAGTGCGCCGACCAGCGCCTTCGGGAACTTGTGGCAGATGTTCGAGGCGACGGCCACGATGCCCGGAACGCCCATCGACATCATGGCCGGCGTCAGCACGAATGCGCCGCCCGAGCCGATGAAGCCCGACACCATGCCGCCCACAAAGCCGACGAACAAGAGGAAAACGACATTGCCCAGCGTGAGGTCGATGAAATTCAGTGCGCCCGCGTCCATGGCTCGGCTCGGGTTTTCAGCGCGACTGCCGGGGCTTCACGCCGAGCGCGTCCCAGAACAGGCCGGTGAAGGTGCCGTGAAAGATCGAGAAGGCAAACGCTACGCTGACCGGGAACAGGAACCACCAGCCGCCCCGTTTACACAGCCGGATCACCTCGGCCTCATAGGCGAAGAGCAGGCCGTACAGCGTGGCCACGACGAGTCCGAGCACCATCAATTTGAGCCACTTCACGTCTTGATTCCCCCGGCCTCAGCTGATCGCCTGGTAGTAAAGATTCTGCGGGTGGTTCGCCTGCGCGAAGAAGAACCAGCGTTCTGCAAGCAGGCCAAGGTACTGCGCCACGAATGCGGCGCCAAGCCAAAGCGCCGAGGCGCTGCGCAGGCCCAGCGCGAGGAACACCAGGGGCAGCGCGAACGTCATCGTCAGGAAGAACCACTTCACGCCCCGAAGCCTTGCGGCGCTGCGGCCGTGAAAGAACTCGCGGGTATTGAACGAACCACCCATGAAGCCTTGCGACTTCTGCACCACGACGGGATGCTTCACGCCGATCGCCGATTGCGCCGTCGACAAGGGTTTGAGCCTGGCGTTGCGCCGCAGGCTCGCGAGGCGTGACGCGGCGCCGAGCACAGTGAGCAGGACAGCCCACGCGGCGAGGAACCCCACATGCCGCGGCGTGCTGAAGGCGGCCAGCGCGGTGGCCAGCGTGAAGCCCGACGCCATGCCCAGCAGCGTGAAGTTGACCAGGGTCAACGGCGTGTGCCATTCGGCGAGGAAGCGCAGGCACGCGTAGATCATTGCGGTGCTGAAGAACAGTGCGAAGGCGAGCAGGCTGCCGAGCACGCCGACCGCGAGGCTCGCATCCGGCACGACGCTGCCGCCCGGCGCGGGCAGCGCTGTGGAACTGAAGAGGTGCAGCGCGCCGTACACGGCAACGCTTGCCATGAACGCCGGCAGCACGATCACCTCACGCGCGAGCCACGAGGTGCGCCACATCGTCGCGGTTCGCCATGCGCGCTCGGGGCGCCCGAGGTGGAAGAACGAGGCGAGCAAGCCTGCGCCGAGACACATCAGCGCGAGCACACTGCCGGCGACGTAGAACTGTGTCGACGGCGGCTGCGGCAGCAGGCCGAGCAGCGCTTGCGCCTGCACCGAGACCAGGGCGATGAACAGGCCGTGCCCGGCGCCGATCAAGGTGGTCAGGAAGATGACGGAGAAGGCGGGGTTCATGGGCAGGCGCAACGTGCGGCAGGGCATGGGCAAGGGTGGGTCAGCGGGGGGTCATCGGGTGGTGCGCAGCGGGGCGCGGTGGTGCGAGTCGAGCGGATTACCACGTCGTCGCGTCGTCCAGTGTCGGCGTGCCCGGCGCGGGCTGGGGCAAATGCCCGTCGATGCGCAGCGGATTGTCGGCGCGCTCGA
>JANNKS010000405.1:0-2307 GCA_031396425.1 Rhizobacter sp.
CTCTTCGTGGGCCGGCCCAAGTCGATCAAAGCGCTCGAGGTGGCCATGGAAGCCGGCCGCCAGATCATGCTGGTGGCCCAAAAAGCCGCCGGCAAGGACGAGCCCAAACCCGACGACATGTTCGACGTCGGTTGCGTGTCGAGCATTCTTCAAATGCTCAAGCTGCCTGACGGCACGGTGAAAGTGCTGGTCGAGGGTGTTCAACGCGCGAACACGCACGGCATCAGCGACAACGGCGAATACTTCGTCGCGTCCGTGACGCCGGTGCCGCCGGAAACGCAGCTCAAGCCCGAGATCGAAGCGTTGCGCCGGGCGGTCACCCAGCAGTTCGACCAATACGTCAAGCTCAACAAGAAGATTCCTCCTGAGATCCTGACCTCCATTTCCGGAATCGACGATGCCGGGCGCCTGGCCGACACCATTGCTGCGCATCTGCCGCTCAAGCTCGAAAGCAAACAATCGGTGCTCGACCTGTTCGCGGTCGACAAGCGTCTCGAAAAGCTGCTCGAACAACTCGAGCACGAAGTCGACATCCTGCAGGTCGAGAAGCGCATTCGCGGGCGCGTGAAGCGCCAGATGGAGAAGAGCCAGCGTGAGTACTACCTCAACGAGCAGGTCAAGGCGATCCAGAAGGAACTCGGTGACGGCGAAGAAGGCGCCGACATGGAGGAGCTTGAGAAAAAGATCATCGCCGCCAAGATGCCCAAGGAGGCGCGCAAGAAGGTCGACGGTGAGCTCAAGAAACTGAAGTTGATGTCACCGATGTCGGCAGAGGCGACTGTGGTGCGCAACTACATCGACACCCTGATCAACCTGCCGTGGGCCAAGAAAACCAAGATCAAGCATGACCTGGTCTTTGCCGAGCAGGTTCTGAACGAAGATCACTTCGGCCTGGAGAAGGTCAAGGACCGCATCCTTGAATACCTTGCGGTGCAGCAGCGCGTCGACAAGATCAAGGCGCCGATTCTGTGCCTTGTCGGGCCTCCGGGTGTGGGCAAGACTTCGCTTGGCCAAAGCGTGGCGCGCGCCACCGGCCGCAAGTTCGTCCGCATGGCGCTCGGCGACGTGCGCGACGAAGCCGAAATTCGGGGCCATCGCCGCACCTACATCGGCTCGATGCCGGGCAAAGTGCTGCAAAGCCTGACCAAGGTGGGTACGCGCAACCCGTTGTTCCTGCTCGACGAGATCGACAAGCTGGGGATGGACTTCCGCGGTGACCCGTCATCGGCCTTGCTCGAAGTGCTCGATCCGGAGCAGAACCATACGTTCAGCGACCACTACGTCGAAGTCGACTTCGATCTGTCCGACACGATGTTCATCGCCACTTCGAACTCGATGAACATTCCACCAGCCCTGCTGGACCGAATGGAAGTGATTCGGCTCGCGGGCTACACCGAAGACGAGAAGCTCAACATTGCGCTGAAGTACCTGCTGCCCAAACAGGCGAAGAACAACGGCGTGAAGCCCGAGGAGATGGAAGTCACCGAATCTGCGGTGCGCGGGATCATTCGCTACTTCACGCGCGAGGCGGGGGTGCGTTCACTTGAGCGCGAGATCAGCAAGATCTGCCGCAAGGTGGTCAAGGCCATCCAGCTCAAGCAGGTCAGCGAGAAAGTTGTCGTGACCGACGACAACCTAAGCGACTACCTCGGCGTGCGCAAGTTCAGCTTTGGCCAGGCAGAGAAGCAGAACCAGGTCGGGCAGGTGGTGGGCTTGGCATGGACCGAAGTTGGCGGCGACCTGCTGACGATCGAGGCGGCAGTGATGCCAGGCAAGGGCAACATCATTCGCACCGGGCAGCTGGGAGACGTGATGAAGGAATCGGTCGAAGCGGCACGCTCGGTGGTGCGCAGCCGCTCGCGCCGGCTTGGCATCAAGGACGAGATGTTCGAGAAGAGAGACGTGCACATTCACGTGCCCGACGGTGCGACGCCCAAGGACGGCCCCAGTGCCGGCGCTGCGATGACTACCGCGTTCGTTTCGGCACTGACGGGCATTCCGGTGCGGGCCAATGTCGCGATGACGGGGGAAATCACGTTGCGCGGTGAAGTGACCGCTATCGGTGGCCTCAAGGAGAAGTTGCTCGCGGCGCACCGGGGTGGCATCACGACGGTCCTGATTCCCGAGGAGAACGTCAAAGACCTCCAGGAGATTCCGGAGAATGTGAAGAACCGCCTGGAGATCCTGCCCGTGAAGTGGATCGACCAGGTGCTTGAGCTCGCGCTCGAGTCGGTACCGCAGCCGCTTCCCGAAGATGAACCGGTGAAAGTGGCCGAGGCAGCCAAGCCGGCCGAGCCAGCGGCTCCG
>JANNKS010000421.1:0-2830 GCA_031396425.1 Rhizobacter sp.
AGCTCATCGATGACGAAGGCGCCCTGGTTCGGGTTTTCGTTCTTCGCCAGGCCCCATTCGCGGTTGATGATGAGCTGGATCGCCATCGCGCGGCGCACGCTTTCTTCGGTGGGCGTGGTGATCGCTTCGTCGTAGGCATTCGTGTGCAGTGAATTGCAGTTGTCATAGACGGCGATCAGCGCCTGCAGCGTGGTGCGGATGTCGTTGAACTGGATCTCCTGCGCGTGCAGGCTGCGGCCGCTGGTCTGCACGTGGTACTTCAGCTTCTGGCTGCGTTCGTTGGCACCGTAACGGTCGCGCATCGCCACCGCCCAGATGCGCCGCGCCACGCGCCCCATCACGGTGTACTCGGGGTCCATGCCGTTGCTGAAGAAGAAACTCAGGTTCGGCGCGAAGTCGTCGATGTGCATGCCGCGCGCCAGATACGCCTCGACGAAGGTGAAGCCGTTGCTGAGCGTGAACGCGAGCTGGCTGATCGGGTTCGCGCCTGCTTCGGCGATGTGGTAGCCGCTGATCGATACCGAATAGAAATTGCGCACGTCGTGGTGCACGAAATACTCGGCGATGTCGCCCATCACCTTGAGGCTGAATTCGGTCGAGAAGATGCAGGTGTTCTGGCCCTGGTCCTCTTTCAGGATGTCGGCCTGCACCGTGCCGCGCACATTGGCCAGCACCCATTCGCGAATCTTCGCGGCTTCGGTGTCGGTGGGGTCGCGGCGGTTGTCGCTGCGGAACTTGTCGAGGTTCTGGTCGATCGCGGTGTTCATGAACATCGCCAGGATCGTCGGCGCCGGGCCATTGATCGTCATGCTCACGCTGGTGGCGGGGTTGGTGAGGTCGAAGCCGCCGTACAGCACCTTCATGTCGTCCAGCGTGGCGATGCTGACACCCGAGTTGCCGACCTTGCCGTAGATGTCGGGCCGCAAATCGGGGTCGTTCCCGTACAGCGTGACCGAGTCAAACGCCGTCGACAGGCGCTTGGCCGGCATGCCCGCGCTGAGCAGCTTGAAACGCTTGTTGGTGCGGAACGCATCGCCCTCCCCCGCGAACATGCGGGTCGGGTCTTCGCCCTCGCGCTTGAAGGCGAAGGTCCCGGCGCTGTAGGGAAAGCTGCCGGGGACGTTGTCGAGCATCAGCCACTTGAGGATTTCGCCGTGGTCTTCGTACTGCGGCAATGCCACCTTGCGGATCTTGCTGCCCGACAGCGTGGTGTGGGTCAGCACCGTGCGCAGTTCCTTGTCGCGGATCTTCACCACGTATTCATCGCCCGCGTAGGCCTGCTGCATCTGCGGCCACATCGCGAGCAGCTTGCGGGCGTCGGCGTCGAGCTGTGCCTCACGCTCTTCAGCCAGACTGATCGCCGCCTCGGCGGCACGCGCCTTGTCGGGCTTGCCCACCGTGAGCATGCGGGCCGACGCGCGCAGTTGCTGGATCTCGCGCGCCAGACGGGCCTGAGCCACGGCGCGCCGCTTGTAGCCCCGCACCGTGTCGGCGATGTCGGCGAGGTAGCGCACGCGCGCCCCCGGGACGATGGCCACCTCGTTCGTGCTGTGCCGGGTGACCACGTGGGGCAGACCACTGTCCTTGACATTCAGCCCGAGTGCCGCCAGGCGCGGCAGCACGGCCTGGTACAGCGCGGTGACGCCGTCGTCGTTGAACCGGCTCGCCATGGTGCCGAAAACCGGCATCTTCTCGGGGGGCGTCTGGAACGCCTCGCGGTTGCGCTGCACCTGCTTGGCCACATCCCGCAACGCGTCGGCAGCCCCTTTGCGATCGAACTTGTTGATCGCGACGAATTCAGCAAAATCGAGCATGTCGATTTTCTCGAGCTGGCTGGCAGCGCCGAACTCGGGCGTCATCACGTACATCGGCACATCGACGAGCGGCACGATCGCCGCGTCGCCCTGGCCGATGCCCGAGGTCTCGACGATGATGAGGTCGAAGCCAGCCGCCTTGCAGGCGAGCAGCGCGTCGGGCAGGGCCTGGCTGATTTCACTGCCGAAGTCTCGCGTTGCGAGGCTGCGCATGAAGACACGCTGCGCCGGGGCACTGGCCGGTTCGCCCGCCCCCGTGCAGGTCCAGGGCGAGATCGCGTTCATGCGGATGCGGTCGCCGAGCAGCGCGCCGCCGCTCTTGCGCCGGCTCGGGTCGATCGAAATCACCGCGATGCGCAGCGCGTCGCCCTGGTCGAGGCGAAGGCGTCGAATCAACTCGTCGGTGAGGCTGGACTTGCCGGCCCCGCCGGTGCCCGTGATGCCCAGCACCGGGATCTTGCGGCCGGCCGCAGCGTCGGCCAGGGCCTGGCGCAACGCAGGGTCGCAGTGGCCGTTTTCGAGTGCGGTGATCGCCTGCGCGAGCACGCGCCAGGCTGCGTCGGAGTGACCCTGCAGCGCTGCCACCGTCCTGGGCGCATGCACCGACAGGTCGGCATCGCAGCGCATCACCATCTCGCCGATCATGCCGGCCAGGCCCATGCGCTGGCCGTCTTGCGGGCTGTAGATGCGCGCCACGCCATACGCCTGCAACTCGCGGATCTCGTCCGGCACGATCACGCCGCCGCCGCCGCCGAACACCTGCACATGCGCCCCGCCGCGCGCCTGCAGCAGGTCGACCATGTACTTGAAGTACTCGACGTGGCCACCCTGGTACGAGCTGATCGCTATGCCCTGGGCGTCTTCCTGGAGCGCTGCGGTGACGACCTCGTCGACCGAGCGGTTGTGCCCGAGGTGGATCACCTCCGCGCCCATGCCTTGCAGGATGCGCCGCATGATGTTGATGGCCGCGTCGTGCCCGTCGAACAGCGACGCGGCGGTGACGAAGCGCACCTTGT
>JANNKS010000442.1:0-5878 GCA_031396425.1 Rhizobacter sp.
CGCGCGCCGACCACACGCCGCTGAACATCACCGGGGGCAACACCAAGGCCTTCTATGGCGAGGTGATCCAGGGCCTGCCATTGGATGTCATGCCACTGGCGGGCATCAGCAGCTACGAGCCAAGCGAGCTTGTGGTCACGGTGCGTGCTGGCACTCCTTTGGCCGAGCTCGAGGCGGCGCTGGCCGAGCAGGGGCAGTGCCTGCCATTTGAGCCACCACGATATCGCGTTATGAACACGGCCGATTTTGCGACCCACGGCAAGGTCGGCGGCAGCGTCGGCGGCATGGTCGCCGCCGGCCTGGCCGGCCCTTCGCGCGCTGCGCTGGGCAGCGTGCGCGACCATGTGCTCGGCGCCACGCTTCTCAATGGCCGCGCCGAGGTGCTGAACTTTGGCGGCACGGTGATAAAGAACGTCGCCGGCTACGACGTGTCGCGCCTGCTGGCCGGCTCCATGGGGGTGCTGGGCGTGATCCTGGAGGTGTCGCTGAAAGTGCTGCCGGTCGCGCCGGCCAGCGCCACGTTGCGTTTCGAGCTGGACGAAGCTGCGGCGCTCATGCAACTCAACACCTGGGGCGGCCAGCCGTTGCCGCTGGGCGCCAGCGCCTGGTGGGACGGCACCCTGGTGGTTCGCCTGCGCGGGGCCCATGCGGCCGTGCAGGCGGCCAGGAGCACCCTGGGCGGGGAAGGGCTCGAACCGGATCTGGCCAACGCGTTCTGGACCGGGCTGCGCAACCACAACGACGAATATTTTTCACGCGCCCAGGAAGAGGTCCATGCCGGTGGCGCGCTGTGGCGGCTGTCGGTTCCGCCTACCGCTGCAGCGCTCGATCTGCCGGGCCAGCAACTGATCGAGTGGGGCGGTGCGCAACGCTGGCTGCGCAGCGCAATGCCCGCCGGCCGGGTGCGCGACGCGGCCGAGCGGGTGGGTGGGCACGCCACGCTGTTCCGCGCGCGCAGCAAGGAGGCCGGCGCGTTCGCGCCGCTGCGCGCACCGCTGGATCGGATTCACCGCGACCTGAAGAAATCCTTCGATCCTTCGGGCCTCTTCAACCCGGGCCGGCTGTATCCCGGGCTTTGAAATCAACGGCCACCGAATGCAGACCCAACTCAGTTCCGAATTCGCAGGCACGCCCGACGGCATCGAGGCCGAAGCCATTCTTCGCAAGTGTGTTCATTGCGGTTTTTGCACCGCAACCTGCCCGACTTACCAACTGCTCGGCGACGAGCTCGACGGGCCGCGCGGGCGCATTTACCTGATCAAACAAATGCTCGAGGGAGCGAGCGTGACGCGCAAGACCCAGGGTCACCTGGACCGCTGCCTGACCTGCAGAAACTGCGAGTCGACCTGTCCGTCGGGGGTGGAGTACGGCCGGCTGCTGGAAATCGGCAGGCATGTGGTCGATCAACGCGTTGAGCGCCCGGCTGCAGAAAACGGCCTGCGGTGGGCACTCAAGGAGGGTCTGACATCGCCCCTGTTCGGTCCGGCGTTGAAGATCGGGCAGACCTTGCGACCGCTGATGCCCGCGGCGCTGAAACACAAAGTGCCATCACGCGCGGGCGCCGACGCCCACCGCTGGCCCACCGGTACCCACCCTCGCAAGGTATTGCTGTTGCTCGGTTGCGTGCAGCCGGCCATGATGCCCAACATCAACAGCGCCACGGCGCGGGTGCTCGACGCGGCAGGCATCCAGACGCTGGTGGCGGACGGGGCGGGTTGCTGTGGGGCCATCCGAAGCCACCTCGGTGACCGCGCCGGCAGCCTGGACGACATGCACCGCAATGTGGACGCCTGGTGGCCGCTGGTCGCGTCCAATCAGATCGAGGCAATCGTGATGAATGCATCGGGCTGTGGCGTCACCGTCAAGGAGTACGGGCACGCCCTGTCGGCGGACCCTGCCTACGCAGAGCGCGCGCGGCGCATCAGCGAATGCACTCGAGATCTGAGCGAATTGTTGCCTGACATGGCTGCACAACTGAAGCCCAAGATTCGGTCCATCAAACAGCACGAGGTGGTGCTGCACCCACCGTGCACGCTGCAGCATGGGCAGCAGTTGCGTGGCACGATCGAGGCGCCCATGAATCTGCTCGGGTTCGACGTTCGGCTTGCCCCCAGTGAGGCTCACCTGTGCTGCGGCTCAGCCGGAACCTACTCGGTGCTGCAGCCCAAATTGGCCACCGAACTGCGAGACCGCAAGCTCGAACAACTTCATCGCGTCGATGCGCAGGTCATCGTGTCGGCCAACATCGGTTGCATACAGCATCTTCAGAGCGGGACGACCACACCGGTCAAACACTGGGTCGAAGTTCTCGACGAAGCGCTGAGGTGACGAAGACTGCCCGCGGCGGCACTCCGCCGCCGCGCCGTCTGAGCCGCAGAGTCTGTCAGGGCGAGGTGACGCCCATCAGTTCGATCGCTGCGTCCGGATATCTGGGGCGAGCCACCGCCGCCGAACTGTGAAGCGACACCGTTCTTCCACGCTTCCTTGCCGCACCATGGATTGGCACCCACTCGCACAAATGCGCGGCGATGCGGGCAGCGGTCGCGCCGTCCCAGAAGGGCTGCTTTTCGCGCGGTTCAGGCGACTGGGCGAGCATTTCAGCCAGCACCGTGGTCAACTGATCCACCCCCAGCGCGGTGCTGAGCTGCAACGCCTCGGTGTTCTTCACCGGCACCACCATGCCCTGACCCAGAACCACGCTGGGCACGCCGAGTGTCACCGCATCGTCCAGAAATTGCCCCGCGTTGCCCGACAACAGGCAGCGTGCGCCACGCAGCAGGTCGACACAATCCAGGTAACGAAGATCAGGTGCAAGATCGATGTGCGCGTCCTTGAGTGTGGCGAGTTTCCCCAGTGACTTGATCTCGTACAGCGTCGCTTCGTTGGTCGCCCAGAGCACCGGCAGCTCACGGCCGACGAGGGTCAACATCGAGATCAGATCCATCACCTCATCGTGTGACGCGCGAGGCGACGCGAACTGAACCGTGCACAGCGCGTAGCCGCGAGGGTGCGCCAGCGCCTCCGAAGGGGTGCCCACCCGACGCAGGATCTCAGCCGGGTGCACCGTGTGCTTCGCCGCGAAGTGCACCACGTTGTCGGCAAGGTTGCCCACCAGCAGCACTCGTTCAGTCGTGATGCCCGAACGGTACAGCGTGTAATAAGTGGCCAGATCACTGATGTAGCAGGTCTCGGCCAAGCGCTCGAGGAGCAGCGCGTTCATTTCTTCGCCTGGGCGTGACCAGGCGCGACGGCGACCGGCGTCGTTGCGCAGGACCGGAATCGCGCTCTTGTGCGCGAACAGGCTGCAGGTCAGCAGGGTATCGCTCGCGCCCATGGCCAGAATCGCCCTCGGTCGGTAGACCCGCAACACCGCGTCAAAACGCGTGATCGCGAGCGCCGCGCTGGCGGCGCCACCATGCTCGTTGATGTCGAGATGCACATCGTTGGTCTTCTGCGGCATCACGCCGGAGATTTCTTCGCCCACGTCCAGGTTCGCCACGCTGCCGGTGTGCACGATCAGCACAGAAGGCAGCTCCGGGTACTCGCTGAGAACGCGCCCCAGCGCGCGCGCCTTGACGTAGTCGCTCGGTGAATCGACCAGGCACACCAGCGGCTCAAGCACGGCCTTGCCAGCCGCCGCCGGCACGCCGACGCCGGCCTGCTGGGCAGGTGTTGGCCGCTCCATGGGGGTCGGCAGAACCGGCTGGCGAGGCGCCGGCTGCGCGATGACCGAAACTGTGCCAGGGGAAGCAAACAACTCGAGCGGCAGGTCCACGCCTTCGGGTCGCGCCACGTCGACACGAGGAAGCGATCGGAGGGCTTCTGCCGCTGCGGGGGCCTGCTGACCCGACACTCGCGGCAGCGCACCGGCGACCTTGGAGTTGAGTTCATCGGGTGGCAGCGACTTCGCCTTGACCGTCGCCCGCCCAAGGGCGACGTCGATCGACGGCATCGACGTTTCGTGCGCGGCCACCACGCCGACCAGATTGACAGCGGGGGGCGGCGCCGGCAGGTCGGCCTCAAGGTCGTCGTCCTCCTCGATCACCGGCTCGTCGCGACGGCTCGCCAGAGTGTCCGGCGAAACGGCCTCGGATTCGGCCTCAACACGGACGGGGGACAGCGGCGCCGACTGTCCGGCCGACTGGCCGGCCGAGTCTGCGACAGGCTGCTTGGCTGGAGTGTTGACGCCCATCGCCGCGCGTGCCGCTTGGGCGAGTGAAAACGCCGGCAAGGACGCAAAAGCGGTCAGCGCGTCGGGAATGGCCGTCCCGGCCGACAGCACCGGCGGCTTGAGGTGCAACGGCTGGGGAGAGATCCGCGGCTGCGCATCCGGCACGCCGGTCTGATCGGCTTCAACGACCGCGGCCTCAGGGTTGGCTCGATCCGGCGCCGCGAGCGCGCCGATCGGCTCGGGCTCATTCTGTGCGTCCAGCGCAGCAGGCAAGGCCCGCGCCAGGCGGCTGTCTTCCGACTCGATCTGTGGCGTGCCCGCCCCCACTGGCCACGATGCCTGGCCCAGGTCCGAAGCCAAGTCTGCGACCAATGGTCCGGCAATTGCCGCACTCGGCTGAACTTCGGCCGCAGTCGCCAACGGCAAACGAGCGACATCGGGCACCACAGCTGACGCCATTGGGTCAAGTGCCGCCGCTTTGGCATGCGTCACATAACTTTCTTCCATCATCGGCTGCTCGTCCGACTCGCCGATTTCTGCCCGCAGATCGCGAGCGATCTGCTCAACTGATTCAGCCGTGACAGCGTCCTTCCGCTCGAGGAAGGTTGCCAGCAACAAGCGGTTGCACAAGCGGTTGATTCGCCGCGGAATGCCCGCTGTCCACCGGTGGATCTGCCCAAAGGCCTGCGAGTCAATGGGCGGCCGGTCCAGCCAGCCGACGCGACGCAAGCGGTGCTCTACGTAGGCTCGCGTCTCTCTTTCATCGAGCGGACCGAGGTGGCACGACGCAGTGACTCTTTGGCGCAGTTGCTCCATCGCCTTGGCTTGCATCTGCGTGCGCAAATCGGGCTGGCCTACCAGAAACACCTGCAGCAAGGCATTCGCCCCGAGCTGCAGATTGCTGAGCATGCGGAGTTCTTCGATCAACGGCCGGCTGAGGTTCTGCGCCTCGTCGACGATGAGCAGCGCGCGGCGCCCTTGGCTCGCCAGATCGATGAGGAAGGCCTCCAGGCCGGCGTTCAGCTCGGCTTTCGAGTGACCCGCGGCTGGCGCTCCAAAAGCCAACAGGATGGCCAGCGGCAAGTCGCCCGACTCCAATTGAGTGCTGACGAGCGTTGCAGCAAGGACCCGTTGTGCATCCAGCCCCTCGAGCAGAGTGCGAACCAGGGTCGTCTTGCCCGCACCGATTTCACCCGTGACAACCAGAAAACCGTCGCCCTGATGCGCCGCCGACTGGAGAAACGCAAGTGCGTTGCTGTGCCCTCGGCTGCCAAAGAAGAAGCCAGGGTCCGGAACGAGTTGAAACGGTGGGCCGCTGAGCCCAAAGTGCGATTCGTACATCGGGCGGCTTCAGCAGGTCGTCGGGTCGGCGATAGGCGCTTTGTCGATGCAACCCACTGCGGCCCGCGCCTCACTGCGCATAGTAGCCATAGTGGCGCTGATCGGAGTCGTTGGAGGAGCGGTTGAGCAGGCACAGGACGGTTGTGCAGTGTTCGAGTGCGGTGAAGGCTTGTTTGATGTCCAGCTCCGCTGTGGTGCCTGCGCTGACCACCATGATGATCTGGCCCATGCGCGCGGCCAGCACCCGGGACTCGGTGGTGGACAGCAGCGGCGGCGCATCGAAGATCACGATGCGGTCCGGGTAGCGCGTGGCGATGTCGTTGAGCAACTCCTGCATCGCGTCACTGGCCAGCAGTTCGGTCGAGT
>JANNKS010000481.1:0-4762 GCA_031396425.1 Rhizobacter sp.
CCGCCGAACACCTGCCACGCCTGGTGCAGTTGGCGCAGGCCGACATCTGCCACCAGACCAACCCGCGCCCATGCACACCGGCGGATTTCGACCGGCTGTTCCGCGCCGCGCTCTGAATCGAATCACTCCAACCCCGGCGCAGCGATGAGCACTCAACTCGAAACCATCAGCCCCATCAATGGCGCCGTGATCGTGCGACGCAGCTATGCCAGCGCAGCGCAGACGCGCACTGTGCTGGCCAGCGCGCGTGCGGCGCAGCAGGCCTGGCGCCGCACACCGCTTGCCGAACGCGCCGCTTTGGTGAGCCGTGGCGTCGATGCATTCGTGACGCGCAAGGCCGACATCGCAGAGGAGCTGACCCACCAGATGGGCCGTCCGCTGCGCTACACGCCGGGCGAAGTGGGTGGCTTCGAGACGCGTGCGCGGCACATGATCGGCATTGCCGAGAGTGCGTTGCACGACGTCGTGCCCGCGCCGCTGTCCGGGTTCACGCGCTTCGTGCGGCGCGATCCGCTCGGCGTGGTGCTGGTCGTCGCGCCGTGGAACTACCCGTTGCTCACCGCCGTCAACGCGGTCGTTCCGGCATTGATGGCGGGCAACGCGGTGATCCTCAAACACTCGGCACAGACGCCGCTGGCGGCTGAACGCATCGTCGAGGCCTTCACCCAGGGTGGCCTGCCCGCCGGGTTGCTGCAGTTCATCCACACCGACCACGACGGCACGCAGGCGCTGATCAAGGCGGCCGAAGTGAGCGGCGTGTGCTTCACCGGTTCAGTGGCGGGTGGCGCCGCCGTCGAACGGGCGGCCGCAGGGCGATTCATTCAGGTCGGGCTGGAACTCGGCGGAAACGACCCGGCCTACGTGCGGGCAGACGCCAGGCTCGACCATGCGGTTGAAACACTGGTGGACGGCGCATTCTTCAATTCGGGGCAGAGCTGCTGTGGCATTCAGCGCATCTACGTGCAGCGCGCGGTGTATGCGAAATTCGTCGACCAGGCCGTCGCGCTGACGCGCCAGTACGTGTTGGGTGACCCGCTCGACGCCGACACCACGCTCGGGCCGGTGGTGCGCGTCTCAGCGGCCGACGCGGTGCGTGCCACCGTGGCCGAAGCGCTCGCCAAGGGCGCCAAGGGCTTGGTCGATGCGCGCGCCTTCAAGCGCGACGTGCCCGGCAGCACCTACGTCGCGCCACAGATCCTGGTCGACGTGAACCACAGCATGCAGATCATGTGCGACGAATGCTTCGGCCCGGTGGTGGGCATCATGCCGGTGGACTCCGACGACGAGGCACTGCGTCTCATGAACGACAGCCCGTTCGGCTTGACGGCCGCGCTCTTCACCCAGGACGAGGCAGCCGCCCTGGATCTGGGCGACCGGCTGCAGACCGGCACGGTATTCATGAACCGCTGCGACTACCTCGACCCGGCGCTGGCCTGGACGGGTGTGAAGAACACCGGCCGCGGCGCAACGCTGTCAGCGTTGGGGTATGAACACCTGACGCGGCCGAAGTCGTTTCATCTGAAGCGAATGGTTTGATGACTGAGCGCCCGCCCACCTGAGCGTTCGCCGGCTCAAAGCCTGATCAGGACCTTGACGTTGGCACCTTCTTCGACGCGCTGATGCGCATCGACGATGCGCTCGAGGGGATGAACCTCGCACGCCGGGTGTTTGAGCGCGTTGCGGCGCAGCAGGTCGGTGACGCCATCGAGCGTGCGCCGCAACACCTCGGGCGGCAACTTGTAGACGATGAAGAAATACAGGGTGGCGAAGCCAAGGATCATCGGGCGAAACGGAACCGGGATTTGCGCCTGACCCGAGCCGTAGACGACCACCTTGCCGCCAAAGGCGAGCATGTCGCCATAGTGGCGTGCGTTGGCCGCGGCATCCACATCAATGATGAAGTCCGCACCGTGCCCGCCGGTGAGTTTACGCACCCTTGCGGCCGCGTCTTCATGGCGGTAGTTGACGACGTCGTCAGCGCCCGCTGCGAGCGCGATTTGTGCCTTGGCCTCGGTGCTGACGACAGCGATCACTCGAGCGGCGCCCAGGCGGGCGAGTTGGGTGGCGTACTGGCCGACGCTGCCGGCGGCGCCGAACACGACCACGTGACGACCCAGCAGGCTGCCGCAGCTCTCAACCGCGTGGAACGCCGTCATCAGAGGAATGCCCACCGAAGCGCCCGTCTCGAAGGGCACGCTGTCGGGCAGGGGCACGGCCTGCTGGGCCGGCAACGTGACGAACTCCGCTGCCGTTCCCAGCGCACGCCCCCACTGTGCATTGAACAGCCAGACGCGTTGACCCACGCGCCGCGATATCACCAGCGGGCCCAGTGTTTCAATCGTGCCCGCACCGTCGCTGTGCGGAATCACGAACGGGTAGTCCATCGCGGCATTGCTGGTTCCAGCGCGCGCCTTGACGTCGGACGGGTTCACGCCGGAAAAGGCGACACGCACCCGGACGTCGCCGAGTTCCGGATCGGCCGATGACAGTTCTTCGATGCGAAGAACCTCCGCAGCCCGGCCCTTGACCCGATAGATCGCTGCTCGCATGGCGTCTGCCTTCCCCATTATTGTTCGACTGATGATGCACCTGCCAGGCAGGCGCTGCACAGCGGCACGCCCGCAACGCCCGGGGCAGCGGGCCGTCACCACGGCACTGCGCCATGATGTCACCAGTCGTGCATCTTCGCCCAACGCTGCCCGCGCCGCAACCGCCTCAAAGCGAGTGTCGGCGATTCATGTCAGCAGGGCGAGTTCTTCGTCGGTGAAGCCCGCGGCGTGGCGCGCATCGATGTTGAACGGAGGGCGCGGCCGGGGGGCCTGGTGGCGTTCGACCAGGACGCGATAGTGCTGGATCGGGTTCAGGCAGTCGCGCTGGCACAGCCAGCGGTACCAGCGGTTTCCGATCGCGACATGGCCCACCTCATCGCGAAGAATCACGCCCAGGATGTCCACCGCGCGCTGATCTCCGGCGCGCGCAAACTTGGCCTGCATCGGCGGCGTGGCGTCCAGGCCGCGCGCCTCGAGGGTGCGCGGCACCAGTGCCATGCGCGCCACGACGTCGTGCGCGGTGCGCTGCGTCATCACCCACAAACCATCGTGGGCATCGAAGTCGCCGTACTGCACACCCAGGGTCTGCAGATGCTCGCTCAGCAGCATGAAGTGGCGCGCTTCGTCGGATGCGACGCCGAGCCAGTCCCGGTAGTAGGCCTCTGGCAGGCCCGCAAAGCGCCAGACGGCATCGAGCGCGAGATTGATCGCATTGAATTCGATGTGTGCCACGGCATGCAGCAAGGCTGCTCGGCCCGCTGCAGTGAAAGGCGAGCGGGTGGCCACCTGCTTTGCCGGCACAAGTGGCGGCCTTGCCGGCCGGCCGGGCAGGCCTGATGGTTCACCGATTTCGGCGCACCAGGACAGGTCATCGACAACGGCCCGCGGCAAGGCTGTGCACAGGGCCTGCACCGCCGCGACCTTTTCGAGTGGATCGTCGATGCGCAAGGCCTGCAGGGCGCGGGTGCGGGGGTTCATCCCTAGAATTATGGACATTCGGGTCTTTCAGGATTTTCATGGCTCTCTATCAGCTCGATCAAAGCGTGCCGCGCATCGCGGCCACGGCGTGGGTGGCCGACAGCGCACAGGTGATCGGCAACGTCGACCTCGGCGAAGACGCGAGTGTCTGGTTCGGCTGCGTGCTGCGTGGTGACAACGACCTGATGCGCATCGGCGCGCGCTGCAACATCCAGGACGGTGCCATCCTGCACTCCGATCCCGGCTTCGCCTTGACGCTGGCCGATGGCGTCAGCGTTGCGCACCAGGTCATGCTGCATGGCTGCACGATCGGTGCGGGATCCCTCGTTGGAATTCAGGCGGTGGTGCTCAATGGGGCGCGCATCGGCAAGAACTGCCTGGTGGGTGCGGGCGCATTGGTCACCGAAGGCAAGGAGTTTCCCGACGGTTCGATGATCCTGGGCAGCCCGGCGAAGGTGGTGCGCGCGTTGACGCCTGAGCAGATCAGCGGCCTGAGTCGCATTTCCGAACACTACGTCAAGAACGCCAGGCGATACAGGCTCGGCCTGCGAAAGCTCGCCTGATGCACCGCGGCTGGACATGAGCGAAGTGCACAAGTTCATCTTCGACGGCCTGCCGGTGCGCGGGCACCTGGTGCGGCTGACCGACAGCTGGCAGGAGCTGCTGCGCCGACGCGCCCATGCCGGCCACGCACTGCCGTTGCCTGTGCGCGACCTGTTGGGCGAAATGACGGTGGCGGCGGTGCTCATGCAGGCCAATATCAGCTTCAACGGCGCGCTGATCCTGCAGGTGTTCGGCGACGGGCCGGTCAAGCTGGCGGTGACCGAGGTGCAGGGTGATCTGGCATTTCGCTCCACCGCGACCCTGGTCGGTGCGCTGGCGGAAGATTGCAGTTTCGCTGCACTGTTGAATCGCCAGGGCGGCGGGCGTTGCGCGATCACACTCGACCCGGCCGACCGGACTCAGGGTCGACAGCCCTATCAGGGTGTGGTGGCGCTGCGCGACGCCGCGGGTGCGGCGTTTGCATCACTCGGCAAGGTGCTTGAACACTACATGCGCCAATCTGAGCAGCTTGAAACTCGCCTGGTGCTCGCCGCCAATCAGAACGTGGCTGCGGGCTTGTTGATTCAGCGACTGCCGATCGAAGGTTCGAACAATCTCGGCGCCATGACCGGCACTTCGGATGGCCATGGCGACGAGGCCTTCAAACGCATCGCGCTTCTCACGGCGTTCTG
>JANNKS010000494.1:0-12818 GCA_031396425.1 Rhizobacter sp.
GGCAAAGCTGGCCTGACCCGAGTCGGCATCAGAAATCGTCAGCGTGCCGCCAGTACTCAGCGCGCCGTCTTCCGTGACAACGCCGCTGCCACTGGAGAGCACGGCCGCATCGTTGCTGCCGTTGATCGTGACGGTGACCGAGGAGGTGGTGCCGTCGAGTGCTGCAACCGAGAACGTCTCGGTGAGCGTCTGCCCCGCACCGAGCGCCTGCACGGCCGCAAGACCACCGTTCAGCGCGTAGGTCCAGGCACCCGCGGAGTTCAGCGTAAAGGTGCCGAACGAGCCCGCTGTGGCCGCTTGAGGTGCAAAGCCCTCCTGACCCGCATCGGCGTCAAAGATCGTCAGCGTACCGCTGGTAGTGAGCGCACCGTCTTCCGTGACCGCCCCGCTGCCACTGGACATCACCGCCGCGTCCGCCACCGGCGTGACGTCAAAAGTGATGATGCGCGAAGCGTCGTCAAAGCCGCCCAGGCTGTCTTGAACGCTGAAGCTCAACTGTGCATAGCCAATTCCGTTTCCGTCTGCCAAAGGCGAAAAGACCAGCTTCGACAATTCACCCGCTGCGATGATCTGTCCAGCAAGCACGGGCAGGCCGTCAATCCTGAAGGAACCCGTCGCCGGCAATGAATCGATTCGCACATTGGCGAAGGACTGGCCAGCGTCGGTATCTGCAAATCCGAAATCTGCGGGCGTAAAGGCGCGCGACGAATCTTCCGGCAGCACCAGTGTTGCGTCGCGCCCGGTGGGGGGCGTGTTGGTTCCGACATTGACCGTCGCGCTGCCCGTGCTCGACGCGCCACTGCTGTCGGCGACCACGTAGTTGATCGTCGCGATTCCGCTGAAGCCGGCAGCCGGCATGAACTGCAGCGTTCCGTCGGCGTTGACGCTCACCGAGCCTTGCGACGGGCTGGCGACAATCGCGCCAGCGAGGGTCAGTACTTCGCCCTCGGGGTCACGATCGTTGGCGAGCACAGCGATCGAAACGGGGACGCCGATGGCAGTCGATGCCAGATCGTTGAATGCAACTGGCGCGTCATTCACCGCAGTCACGTTTGCTGCAACGCTTCCCGTGCTGCTGCTGGTCCCGTCCGAAATGGTGTAGCCGAAGTTCAAGGGGCCGCTGAAATTTGCATCAGGCGTCAGCGTCAGCGTGCCGTCCGGGTTCAGGCTCACGACGCCGCCGGGCAAGACGACCGGACTGCCGATCGAGATAGGCTGACCAGCCACCGCGATCACAGCCAACCGATCTCCGTCGGCGTCGCTGTCGTTTGCGATCACGTCGATGGTGACAGGCGTGTCTTCACTTGTGGACACGATGTCGGTGACGGCGTTAGGCGCGTCGTTGACTGCATTGACCGTGATGTTCAGCGTTGCAGATGAAGCCGTCGCTCCATCGGTGACTTCGTAGATGACCGCCGGTACGAGGCCGTTGTAGCCGCCTTGAGGAGTGAACAGAAAGCTGCCATCGGCATTGATCTGAAGCGTGCCGATGCCTGGTAGCGACGCGGTTGCGCCCGCACTGTACGTAGCGCCTGAAATGGCGAAACCCGACACGCCAAGCGGAGCACCTTCAACGTCGCTGTCGTTCGACAAGACGTTACCCGACAGCGCCGTATCCTCGTTAACGTTGAATCTCTCAGCGGCGGTGATGGGCGCGTCGTTGACCGCAAGCACCACCAAGTCGAATGAAGCTGGAGCGGACACGGCGCCGCCATCGTCGGTGACAGCAAAAGCGAAACTGCCTGCGCCGTTGAAGTTGGCACTGGGTCGGTAGAGCAGTTGGCTGGCTTGCGCTGCCGTCAGTGCCTGACCTGCGAGAACGGGCGTCACACCGTCGGCAAGAAACAATGCCCCATTGGCTGGCAGGCTGGTGATCGTGACCGCAACGATCGAGCCGTCCACGTCTTGGCCAACCAGCGATACCGGCAGCACACCGTCTTCAATGCCGCTGGCAAGCGCAGCCATGGCACTTGGGGCATCGTTGGTGGGAGCGAGCGTGATCAACACGCTGCCTGTGGCTTCGCCCGATGGGCCTGAGACCGTATAGATGAACTGGCCCGCTCCTCCGCCGCTGTAGTCCGTCGGGGGCACATAGACCAGACCGGGAAGGTCTTCGATGGCGATCACACTGCCGGAAAGTACCACCGTCCCGTTGGCGGTTCGAACCGTGCCGACCGCCGGCACCTGATCAATCCGCACCGTCGAACCGGCGGCCGAATTCGAGCCGATGCCCAGACTGACCGAGGGGCCCTCTTCGGCCGCAGAGATGGAGTTGCTCAGCGCCGCGGTGGGTGGGGCGGCTGTCGTTGCGAACAGTTCCGGCGCTGCGGAGGCGCGCGGCTCGGCACCCGGTATGGTGTCCGGTGCCGGGCGGGAAGGTAGATCATTGCCGAGCAGGGATTCAACGATTCGTTCGACGCGCAAACTGTACGCCAGGCTGCCGTCGTCGCCGGCCAAACCTGCAGCGGGAGCCAGTTCTGTTTCCTCCCGGTCCAATGCTTCGATCACGAGGGAGAGGTCGTTGGCGGCCAGCAGCACCGGCCGCGCAGCGGGCGCGGAGTCGGGCCCAAGCTGAACGATGCCCTCCTGCGTTGTCAGCACCAGGTCACCTTGGTGGACCGTGTCGCCGAGCTTGAGCGCTCGCATCTTGCCGTCTGCAGCACGAATCAGTGCCGAACCCCACAGTCCGGTGACTTTTCCGCCGTTGAGTAGGCTAATAGTGGGCATAGGGGAGCCTTGCATGCCGATGTCTCTGGGTCATCTGCGGGAGGGTACAGGACAGCCCGTGCACGCGGCGGCGGGCTGGCTGCTCAAGCCCGTGAACTCGGTCACCGAATGGGTGCGAACCAGGGCAAATCGGGCAATTGTGGCGGCCCGTTATGGTGGTTCGAGTGTTCGCCGCAACGGTCTCTTTTGGCGGGGATTCGTTAGTAAATGAAACCGCGCGACTCAGCGCTCCGGCGGGCGCCACGGAACACGTTCGCGCAGTGAAGGGCTCGCCGGCCATTCACCAGGACGTGCAAGGAAACCTCAGCGCTCCCGCAACGCATATGCCTTCGCCTTGAGGACAGGCTTGAGCAAATAGGACAAGACCGTCTTGTGGCCGGTGAGAATGTCCACCTCGGCGGTCATGCCGGGAATGATGGGCAGCTTCTCACTGAAACTCGCTTGCGTGGTGCGAACCCGAACCAGGTAGAACGCGTTGCCACGGTCGTCGACCACGGTGTCGGGGCTGATGTTCTCGACCTCCGCCGCCAGGCCGCCAAAGATGGAAAAATCGTAAGCAGTGAACTTCACCGTCGCGGCCTGCCCGGGGTGGATGAAGGCGATATCCTTGGGCTGCACTTTCGCCTCAAGCACCAAGGCGTCATCGAGCGGGACGATCTCCACGATGTCCTTGCCCGGCTGCACGACGCCCCCCACCGTGTTCGCCAGCAGCCGCTGAACGCGGCCGCGCACCGGGCTCTTGATCTGAGATTTGTCCACTCGATCGGCCAACGCCACCGCACCCTCGGTGAGGGCGTTGAGCTTGCCCATCACGTCGGCCATTTCCTTGCGCGCTTCGTTGCGGAACGTGAGTTCCGTTTCCTGCATTTTCCGCTGCGCTTCTTCGATCGCTGCGCGCACCCGTTCGATCTGGGCGCCGGCCTGTTCCGAGTCACCGCGGCTTCGCGACACATCGCGTTCAAGGCGCAGCACCTCGACTTCGGAAACAGCGCCCGAGGCCAACAGCGGCCGCGTCTTGGCCAGCTCCTGGCGGCTGAACTCGAGCGTTCGCTCGGCGCTGGTCTTGCGCGCCTGCATTTCACTGAGCTCCTGTTGCCTTTGCTGCAACTGCTGCTGGTTGATCGCAAGCATGGTCTGCATCTCCGACAGTCGTGACAGATACAGCAGCCGCTCTTCTTCGATGATGCGTTTTTCCTCCGGGCTGTTGCGGCCCGGTGGTGGCTTGAATGCCGACCCTTCCGCGAGTGCACGCAGACGTGCCTGCCTTGCCCGCAACGCAAACCCTTGCGCGGCGCTTTCGCGCACACCTGAGGTGGCGCGGGTTTCGTCGATCTTCAACAGCAACTGGTCCTTCTCGACCAACTGGCCCTCACGCACCAGGATTTCCGAGACCACGCCGCCATCGAAGGATTGAACCAATTGCAGCTGTCGAGACGGAATCACCTTGCCGTCGCCTCGAGTGACTTCGTCGACCTTGGCCACGGCCGCCCACAGAATGAGCAGCGTGACGATGAGCGCAGCGGCCCGGACAATCGCCTGGGCACGCCGGGTGCGCTGGCGCGACATGACTTCATCGGCCTCGCTTTCGAAACTGCGGAAGCCCGCGCTTTCATCAGTGCCTCGTCTGGCCTGCTCCACGGCGCTGCGGCTGCCTGCCAGCGCAACCGGTGTTGCTGCCGGGGTCGGGTTAGGCGCGTTCATGCGGCTCTCGCCACGCGGCCGCTGGCCAGCGCTTCCATGATGCGGTCACGTGGCCCGTCGGCGACGATGCGGCCGCCGTCGATCACGATCACTCGGGTCACCATCGCCAGCATCGAAGTGCGGTGAGTGACCAGAATGACGGTCTTGTTTTGCGCGAAGGCAGTGACTCTGCCGGTCACCACCGCCTCGGTTGAAAAGTCCATCGCACTGGTCGGTTCGTCCAGCAGCAGCAAGGGTGAGTTGTGAAGCACGGCCCGGGCCAGGCCCACCGCCTGGCGCTGGCCTCCCGAAAGCATCTCGCCACGCTCGCCGACCGGCATGTCGAAGCCGCGCGGATGCCGGTTCACAAACTCCGTGAGCCCGGCGACCTCGGCGGCGGCCACCACGGCTGAATCATCGGCGTAGGGCAATCCCATCGTGATGTTCTCGCGCAGGGTACCGTAAAACAGCGTCACGTCCTGCGACACATAGGCCGCATTGCGCCGCACATCGGCCGGGTCGAGCTGGCGCAGGTCGATGCCGTCGAGAAGCACTGCGCCATCGATCGGCTGGTACAGGCCCAAGAGCAGGCGTTGAATGGTCGACTTGCCCGAGCCGACGCGCCCGATCAGTGCAACCCGCTCGCCTGCCGTGACCTTGAAGCTCAAGCCGTCCAGCGCGGCATCGCTGCGGCCCGGGTAGGCGAACTTGACATTTCGAAATTCGACATCGCCGCGAAGTTGAGCACGTTGGATATAGGTCTGCCCTGCCGCCCGCTCGACGGGCTTGGCCATGACCTTGTTCAGGTTCTCCAAAGCAGTACGTGCGCCCTGGTACTGCATCATCAGTGCAACCACCTGTCCGGCCGGCGCAAGGGCGCGTCCGGCGAGCATGCTGGCGGCGATCAGCGCACCCATCGTCAGTTCACGCTGCGCGATAAGGTACACCCCGATGACGATGATCGCCACCGTGACGCCCTGGGTCAGGAAGTTGGTGCCATACATTGCCGACGCCGACAGGGCGCGCATCTTCACGCCGGTGTTGGCCAGAAACAGGTTGGCGCGCTCCCACTTGCCCTGGACGACGCTTTCGGCCGCCTGGGACTTGATGGTCTCGATGCCGGTCAATGCTTCGATCAGCGTGGCGTTGCGCATCGCGCCGGCCTGGTAGGTCGTTTCCGAGAGTTCATGCAGGCGATGCTGAAGCACGGCACCCACGAGCAGAATCAATACGCCAACGACCACCACCGGCACGGCCAGCCATATCGAAATCCAGGCGAGTACACCAACGAACAGCAGTGCGAAGGGCAGGTCGATCAAGGCGGTTACGGTGCTCGATGCGATGAAGTCACGCACCTGCTCGAAGCCGCGCAGGCTTGAGGCGAATGCACCCACCGACTCGGGCCGGTGCTCCAGGCGCATGCCCAGCACGCGTTCCATCAGGGTGGCAGAGAGTTGCACGTCGACGCGGGCGCTGGCCTCATCGACGAACCGACCGCGCATCAGGCGCATGAACAGGTCGGCGCCCAGCACCAATGCCACACCGACAGCAAGTGCCCAAAGGGTTTCGACCGCATTGTTCGGCACGACCCGGTCATACACGTTCATCGAAAAGATGGGCAAGGCGAGAGCGAAGACGTTGATCAGAAGTGCCGCCCAGAGCACGTCGCGGTAGATGAAGCGCTGTTGCAGCAAGGCGCTCCAGAACCAATGGCGCGAAGGCAGATTCGCGCTGGCTGTGTCATGCCCCGGTGAGCGCGAATCGAAGCGAAAATGCGGTCGAACGAACAGGACTACCCCGCTGTAGCGCTGCACCAGTTCTTCGTGTGAGAGGCTGATTGACCCCTGGCCGGTTTCGGGCAGCAGCACGCGTGCCAGGCCACCGCCCGGTTCCCACCCGATCAGCACGCAGGCGAGGTTGTCCTTGAGGATCAGGATCGCCGGCAGAGAGACCGATTCAATGCCGTCCAGACCCAGGCGTTGAAGCTTGGTCGACATGCCGGCGCGCGCCGCCGCGCGCTCGGCCAACTCAAGCGACAGGCGTCCCTGCGGCAAGGGCAGGGCGGCGGACAGAGACGCGCGCGAAGCCGCCTGCCCATGCAAACGGCAGACCTCGACAAGACAGTCCAGCAAGGGATCGGGGTGAATCAGGTCTTCGCGAAAGCGCGCCGCTGTGCTCGCCGCACTGCTTGCCACATTGCTTGCCACATTGCTTGCCACCGGGGGTATGGCGGCTGGCGCAGGGGCCGCCGCTGCAGGCGGCGACGGTGGGCTGACGGGTGGTGAAGCGACGACTTCTTTGGTTGGATTCATCAACAAGGTTGCGGGCATCACCCCAGATCGGAACAGTGAATGCCATATTGACCCCTGCGACGGTCATTGAAGTAGTGCTGAAGTGTCTCGCGGACGGTCCGAAACGCCAATTCTTCCCAGGGAATCTGGTTTTCCGTGAAAAGACGGGCCTCGATCGTCTCCGGGCCGGGTGCAAATTCAGGGTCGCAAAGGCGTGCCCGGTAGTACAGGTGCAGTTGGCCGACCTTCACGACGTTGAGCACCGTGAACAGTCCCTCGAGCTCGATGCGCGCGCCGGCCTCTTCGATGGTTTCTCGAATCGCGCCTTCGGAAGTGCTTTCGCCCAGCTCGAGAAAGCCCGCAGGCAGCGTCCAGTATCCGTGACGGGGTTCAATGTTCCGTCGACACAGCAGCACCTTGTCTTCCCAGACTGGCACGGTGCCCACGACGTTGATCGGGTTTTCGTAGTGAATCGCACGGCAGGCAGTGCACACGGCTCGCTCGCGGTTGTCGTCGGCGGGCACCTCGTAGCGCACTTCGCCCGCGCAGGTCTTGCAGTGGCGAATGCTGCGCGGGATCAACATGCGCAGAAGTGTAGCGTGCGCCCCTCTGTGGAGTGCTGTGGGGAGCGGTGGCCACGTGGCATGATGCCGGGCACGGCGGTGCAGCATGCGCCGCGACCTTGAGGCCTCGATGATGACCTATGTTCTCCCAGCTCCACCGCCCGTTTGTGTTCCCGTTGCCGGCGGCGCTGCCGGTGAACTGTTCCCTGTGCATCGCATCTACTGCGTCGGCCGAAACTATGTCGAGCATGCAAAGGAAATGGGCTTCACCGGGCGGGAGCCACCGTTCTTTTTCCTGAAGCCGGCGGATGCATTGCTGGTGGTGCGGGAAGGCGAAGTCGGGACCATGCACTACCCCAGCCTGACCAGCAACCTGCATCACGAGGTCGAGCTCGTGGCAGCACTCGGCAAGGGCGGCCGCAACATCCGGGCGGCCGACGCCCTGCAGCATGTATGGGGCTACGCCGTCGGCCTGGACATGACACGGCGGGACTTGCAAGGCGAAGCCAAGAAGCTCGGCCGGCCCTGGTGCATTGGCAAGGGGTTTGACGAGTCCGCACCGATCGGCGAGTTGCGGCGTGCGTCGCAGTGCCACTGGAACGCACAGACCCAGATCACCTTGGAGGTGAACGGCGCGGTGCGTCAGCAAAGCGAGCTCGGCAAGTTGATCTGGAGCCTGGCGGAAATCATCGAACACCTGTCAGCGGCCTGGGAGTTGGCACCGGGCGATCTCATCTACACCGGCACTCCCGAAGGCGTTGCCGCGGTGGTGCCAGGGGATGTGTTGTCGGCCCGCATCGAGGGTGTGGGCGCATTCCAGCTGCGCGTCGCCGCGCAACGCTGAGCGGGTGCGCCTGTGCAGCTCTACAACTACTTTCGATCGTCGGCGTCGTACCGCGTTCGCATTGCGCTGGCATTGAAGGGTCTGGACTACGACTACGTCGCGGTGCATCTGGCGCGCAATGAACATCTGGAGCCGGGGTTCGCGCAACTCGCACCGGCGCGGCTGGTGCCTCTACTCAAAGATGGTGACACCCTGCTGACGCAGTCGCTGGCGATCATCGAATACCTCGAAGAGACGCATCCCACGCCGGCGCTGTTGCCCTCCGACGCCGTCGGGCGCGCCCGGGTGAGGGCCCTGTCATACGACATTGCCTGCGAGATCCACCCGCTCAACAACCTTCGGGTCCTTCGCTATCTGGTGCACGACCTGAAGCTTGGTGAAGAGGACAAGGACCGCTGGTACCGGCAATGGGTGGAGACGGGCCTGGAAACGGTCGAGACGCAGCTTGCTTCTCACCCTGCCACAGGGAGGTTCTGCCACGGCGATACGCCGTCGCTTGCCGACTGCGCCCTGGTGCCGCAAATCCACAATGCGAACCGCTTCAACTGCCGATTGGAGCATGTTCCCACGGTGATGCGTGTGTTCCAGGAATGCATGCGCCTCGATGCCTTTGCGAAGACGCAGCCCTCGGCCTGCCCAGACGCGTCGTGAGCCGCCATCCGCACTGGCTGGTGCCCGATTGGGGTGCTCAAGGCGTGGCAGCGCTCATGACGACCCGCGACGGCGGCGTCAGCACCGCACCGTTTGACAGCCTGAATCTGCGCGACGACCTGGGTGACGACCCGGCAGCCGTGCTTCTGAATCAAGACCGCTTCGCCGCTGCGACAGGTGGCGTGCCAATCTACTTGAATCAGGTTCATGGCTGCAAAGTGCTGCACCTGGCCGGTGACTCCGACGCGCTTCGCTCTTCGCGGGTCGATGCCGATGCCAGCGTGACGTCAGAGGTCGGCCTGGCCTGCACGGTGCTTGTGGCGGATTGCCTGCCCGTGCTCTTTGCCGCGCCAGCAGGTCGTGCGGTGGGTGCGGCGCACGCCGGTTGGCGAGGGCTTGCCGCAGGCGTGCTCGAAGCGACCCTGGAGCAGGTTTGCGCGCTCGCAGACTGCCCGAGTTCGCAGGTCCTTTGCTGGCTTGGCCCGTGCATCGGGCCGCGGCACTTCGAAGTAGGTGCGGATGTCTTGCTCGCTTTTGGCGTCGAGCCCGCGCGGGCGAGCGGCTCGGCCTTCAAGGCGATCGGGGGCGGCAAGTGGCTCGCCGATCTGCCGGGTTTGGCGCGGCAACGGCTGCGCCGCGCCGGTGTCGTTGCCCTGCACGGTGGTCAGTGGTGCACCTTCTCCCAGCCTGAGCGCTTCTATTCGTTCCGACGGGAGCGCGAAACGGGACGTATGGCCGCTGCAGTTTGGATCAGCGGCTAGTGGTCCGTGTCAGGCCTCCAGTGTCGGGCCGCCACAGGATCCCATATTATGGAATATCAATCTGTAATCCGATAAGACTGTCATTCCTGGGTAAGCCGCCTAGCGTAAAACCCCAACATCGCGACACAATTTCAAGGCCATGAATTGGCTGGAGGAGACCCATGACAAGCAAGAAAGAGCCAGCGCCATCCCAGGCCGCAGCGGACGCGGCCGCTTCATTCATGGCCGCCAGCGCCGGTGAATTCCTCAAGACGCTGGGCAACGTGAACGTGCCGCTGTCGGGCATGGCCGAGTTGCAGACGCATTACATGCAGGAGGCGACCGAGTTATGGAACCAGTCGCTGCAATCCCTGCAGGGCAGGCCCGCTGACGCGGCCTCTGCGCCGCCTGCCAAGGGCGGTGACCGACGCTTTTCCGGGACCGACTGGCTGGCCAATCCGGCCAGCGCGTACAGCGCACAGATGTATCTGCTCAATGCGCGCACGCTCATGCAGATGGCCGACAAGGTCGAGGGCGATGAGAAGACGCGCCAACGCGTGCGCTTCGCCGTCCAGCAGTGGGTTGACGCCGCCGCGCCCAGCAACTACCTCGCGCTCAATCCGGAAGCGCAGCGCATGGCCATCGAGACCAAGGGCGAGAGCATCACGAAGGGTTTGCAGCAGCTGTGGAACGACATTCAGCAGGGCCACATGTCGCAAACCGATGAGAGCGTTTTCGAGGTCGGCAGGAATGTCGCCACGACGCCAGGTTCCGTCGTGTTCGAAAACGAGTTGTTCCAGCTGATCGAGTACACGCCGCTTACACCGAAGGTGTTCGAGCGCCCCATGCTCTTCGTGCCGCCGTGCATCAACAAGTTCTATATCCTCGATCTGCAACCGGAAAACTCGCTGATTCGCTACACCCTCGAGCAAGGCCACAGGCTGTTCGTCGTGAGCTGGCGCAACCCCGATGCGAGCATGGCCCAGTTCACCTGGGACCAGTACATCGCAGACGCTGCGATCCGCGCGATCGAGCTGGTGCAGGAGATAGGCGCCAGCCCGAAGATCAATGCGCTCGGTTTCTGCGTTGGCGGCACGATTCTTTCCACCGCGTTGGCCGTACTCGCCGCACGCGGCCAGCGCCCGGTGGCCAGCGTGACGCTGTTGACGACGCTGCTCGATTTCAGCAGCACCGGGGTGCTCGACCTGTTCATCGATGAACCGATGGTGAAGATGCGCGAGATGACTCTCGGTGCCGAAAGCCCCGGCGGCGGAAGCTTGTTGAAGGGCCAGGAACTGGCGACCACATTCAGCTTCCTGCGACCAAACGACCTGGTCTGGAACTATGTGGTGGGCAACTACCTGAAAGGCGAGACACCCCCGCCGTTCGACCTGTTGTACTGGAATTCCGACAGCACCAACCTGCCCGGCCCGATGTATTGCTGGTACCTGCGCAACACCTACCTCGAGAACAACCTGATGAAGCCCGGCAAGCTGCAGGTCTGCGGCGAAAAGGTCGACCTGCGTTCGGTCGATTTGCCGACCTACGTCTATGCCTCGCGCGAAGACCACATCGTCCCGTGGGATGCGGCCTACCGAAACACCCAGGTGCTGGACGGCAAGATGCGGTTTGTACTTGGTGCGTCGGGCCACATTGCCGGTGTGATCAATCCGCCGGCCAAAGGCAAGCGAAGCCATTGGATCAACGCCGCAACGAACGTCCCGGCAGATGCCAAACAATGGCTCGACACCGCCAAGGAACTGCCCGGCAGTTGGTGGCCCGACTGGGCCCTGTGGCTCAAGGGCCACGCCGGGAAAAGTGTTGCCGCACCGAAGGTGCAGGGCAACCGCAAATTCAAGCCGATCGAGCCCGCCCCGGGCCGCTATGTCAAACAAAAGGCTTGACCGTTTACATCACCCAACAAGGAGAAGTGCATGACTGACATCGTGATCGTCGCTGCCGCGCGTACGGCAGTTGGAAAATTTGGCGGGACGCTGGCGAAGACGCCGGCGCCCGAGATGGGCGCCGCTGTCATCAGCGAGCTGCTCAAGCGCGCCAAGCTGACCGGCGACCAGGTTGGCGAGGTCATCCTTGGGCAGGTCCTGCAGGCCGGCAGTGGCCAGAACCCGGCGCGCCAGTCGGTCATCAAGGCCGGGCTGCCGAACACCGTGGCCGCAATGACGATCAACAAGGTGTGCGGCTCGGGGCTGAAGGCCGTGATGCTGGCGGCCCAGGCGATTCGTGACGGCGATTCGGAAATCGTGATCGCCGGCGGTCAGGAAAGCATGAGCCTGGCGCCGCACGTGCTGATGGGTTCGCGCGACGGCCAGCGCATGGGCGACTGGAAGATGATCGACTCGATGATCAGCGACGGCCTGTGGGACGTCTACAACCAGTACCACATGGGCATCACGGCTGAAAACGTCGCGAAGAAGTACGGCGTCAGCCGCGCCGACCAGGACGCGCTGGCGCTGGCGTCGCAGCAGAAGGCGGCGGCGGCGCAGGACGCAGGCCGGTTCAAGGAAGAAATCGTGCCGTTCAGCATTGCGCAGAAAAAGGGCGATCCGCTGGTTTTCTCGGCCGACGAGTTCATCAATCGCAAGAGCAACGCCGACGTGCTGGGCGGCTTGCGCCCCGCCTTCGACAAGGCCGGCAGTGTGACCGCGGGCAACGCCTCGGGTCTGAACGACGGTGCCGCTGCGGTGGTGGTCATGAGCGCGAAGAAAGCCGACCAACTCGGCCTGAAGCCGCTGGCGCGCATCGCCAGCTATGCAAGCACCGGCCTGGACCCGGCCATCATGGGCATGGGGCCGGTCTCGGCGTCGCGCCGGGCGCTCGAACGCGCCGGCTGGAAGCCCGCCGACCTCGACTTGCTTGAAATCAACGAAGCCTTCGCGGCGCAGGCCTGTGCCGTGCACAAGGAGATGGGCTGGGACACGAGCAAGGTCAACGTGAATGGCGGGGCGATTGCCATCGGCCACCCGATCGGCGCGTCGGGTTGCCGCATTCTCGTGACCTTGCTGCATGAAATGCAACGCCGCAACAGCAAACGAGGCATTGCTTCGCTTTGCATCGGCGGCGGCATGGGCGTGGCCCTGACCGTCGAGCGCTGAACCGCAAACGCTGAACAATCCAACCAGGAGATAAGAATGACGCAAAAAGTGGCCTACGTGACGGGCGGCATGGGCGGCATCGGCACGACCATGTGCCAGCGCTTGCACAAGGACGGGTTCAAGGTGATTGCCGGCTGTGGCCCGAGCCGCGTCCATGTGAAATGGCTGGGTGAGCAGAAAGCGCTCGGTTTCATCTTCCATGGTTCGGT
>JANNKS010000529.1:0-7021 GCA_031396425.1 Rhizobacter sp.
GTGGCCGACCAGCCGCGCGGGTCTCGCACCGCGCTGCCCCAGCTGCCCGGCTGTTCGAGGTAGGGGCTGGCCACGCCCGTCTTCTCCAGCAGCTTGCGGCGCGCGCTGGCGAGCAGGTGGTGGTCCAACTCGATGTCGACGAAGCCGCCCGGCAGCGCCCACAGGCCGGGAAAGGGCTCGGCCGTGCCGGTAGGTCGCTGCACCAGCAGCACCTGCAGCGCATCGTCGCGCACGGTGAAGATCACGACGTCCACCGTCGTGTAGGGCTGCGCGAAGTGGGGTGCCGTCGCGGCACGCCGGGTGGCCAGTCTGTTCATGCCGGTGTCAGGGACAGGAAGTGAACGAGCATGTGGAAGTGGTCGTCATGGAACTGATCTTCCAGATCGCACAGCCGCTCGATCGGCATCCACTCGACCGCCTACGCGTCGTCGTCGGCGTGCACTTCGGGCAGTTCGCGCTCACCCAGGTCGAAGTAGAAGGCGTGCGTGATGGTGCGGCCGCGCTGGCTGCGATCGGGGTGGTCGAACACGGCGGTGGCGCGCAGGCAGCGTTGCATCGTGTCGGCCAGCAGCTTCAGGTGGGTTTCTTCGGCGAGTTCGCGCAGCGTCGACTGGTACGCGGTTTCGCGCTGTTCGATGAAGCCGCCCGGCACCGCCAGCAAGCCGCGGCCCGGCGCCTGGCCGCGGCGAATCAGCAGCACGCGGCCGGCGCAGCGCACCACTGCGTCGACGGTGACGAACACTGGCGCGTAAGGGGCGGCGCGCCACGAGGCCTTGTACTGCTGCAGGATGCGCCACTCCTCGCCGAGGTCGTGCACGAACGGCAGTTGCAGCCAGGCGCGCAGAAACGCCGTGGTGCCGGGCGGCACCTGATTGACCAGGGCGGCGAGCGTCGCCTCCACCTCGTCGGGATGGCCAGCAAACAGCGCGTCGCGCAGCTGCGTTCCATCGGCACCCGGCAGCCGCTCGACCGACTCGAGCGGCCAGCCCGGAAAGCCGCGCAGGTACTCGCTGGTGGCGTCCTTGAAATGACCGACGAGGGTGACCATCGGTGCGGCACTGCCGTCACCGCGCGGGGTCGACGCGGCGAGCGTCGCCACGCCGTCGCGCACGCTGCGCTCCCAGCGTGAGGCGTCATAACAGTCCCGCAGCGGCAGGAACTGCACGCGGGCCTGGTCTTCAGGTTTCAGCGCCAGCCGGATCATCTCGGCGCGCTCGGCCCAGGTGAAGGGGTTCTTCGGCGTACGCGCCTGGTGCGCCGAGCCGATCACGACGACACAGTGCGGCGCGATCTCGAGCGCGCGCCGCAACAGCGCCAGGTGGGCGTTGTGAAAGGGCTGGAAACGCCCCACCAGCACGGCGAGGTCAGGGGTGGTGTCGGTCATGGTGCTGCTTCAGAAGAACCGCGCCGCGATCGGCATCTGCCGCCCGGTGCCGAAGGCGCGCGCACGCACGCGGATGATGGGGGGTGCCTGCCGGCGCTTGTATTCGTTGCGGGCGATCATGCTGCGAATGCGCTGGACCAGGGCCTCGCCCTGCGGCGTCGCGCGCAATGCGTCGACGAAGCTTGTGGCCTTGTCGAGTTCCCAACGCGCCAGGCGTCGGCCCTCGATCAGCAGCTTCAGGATCTCGTCGAGCACCGGGTACGGCGGCAGGCTGTCGGTGTCGCGCTGGCCCGGCGCGAGTTCGGCCGACGGTTCCTTGTCGATGATCGCCTGCGGGATCAGCTCGCGGCCCGCGACCTCGTTCACGTGGCGTGCGAGCGCAAACACCTCCGTCTTGTACAGGTCGCCGATCAGCCCCAGGCCGCCGTTCGTGTCGCCGTACAGCGTGCAGTAGCCCACCGAAATCTCCGACTTGTTGCCCGTCGTCAGCAGCAGGTGGCCGAACGCGTTCGAGTATTCCATCAGCACCGTGCCGCGCACGCGCGCCTGCAGGTTTTCGAGGGGCAGGCCTTGCAGCGGTCGCTCGAAGCTCGCTTCGAATTGCTTCGAATAGGCGGCGACGTTGTCGGCGATCGGGTGGGTGAGCAACGGGATGCCCAGGTTGCGGCACAGCGCAGCCGAATCATCGACCGAACCTGCAGACGAGTAGATCGATGGCATCGTGATCGCCACCACGTTCTGCGGCCCCAGCGCCTCGACGGCGAGCGCGAGCGTCAGCGCGCTGTCGATGCCCCCCGAGGAGCCGACGACGGCCTGGCGGAAACCGCAGCGCCGCACATAGTCGCGCAAGCCCAGCACGATCTGCGCCTGGTAGAACACACACGTCGGCAAACCGAGGGGATCCACCGCCGCCAGCGGTTCGCCGTTGCCGGTCAGGAAGTGGCCATTGTCGAAACGCAGCGTCGTCACGTCTTCGACGAAGCGGCGCGCTTCGAAGGTGACGCCGCGGTCGGGCTCGACCGCGAACGACGCACCGTCGAACACGATCTGGTCCTGCCCGCCGACCTGATTGACGTAAAGAATCGGCAGACGATGGCGCCGGCTGGCATCGCCGAAGATCTGGTGCCGCTGTTCGCGCTTGCCGATGTGAGAGGGGCTGGCATTGATGGAAACCACCAGGTCGGGCGCCGCATCCACCATGCGCGTGAACGGGTTGACGGCGTAGTCGTGGCCTTCGTCATTCCAGCCGTCTTCGCAGATCATCAGGCCGACCTGGGTCTGGCCGACGCGCAGCACGCGCGCCACGTCGGGGCCGGGCTCGAAATGGCGGTGTTCGTCGAAGATGTTGTAGGTCGGCAGCAACTGCTTCGCGTAACTCAGAACGATGTCGCCACCCTTCAGCACGACGATCGCGTTGTGCAAGGGCTTGCCGGCGCCGACGCGCGGCTGCGGCGTGCCGATCAGCCAGTGCAGGCCCGGCAACTGGCGCGACGCCTGCATCAGGGTGTTCAGACCCGCGTCGACCCGCGCCATGAAGCCGGGCTCCTCGAGCAGATCCGCCGGGTAGTAGCCGGTGAGCGACAGTTCGGAAAAGACCACCAGGTCGGCACCGGCCAGCGCCGCGGTTCGCGCGGCGACGATCATCTTGCCGGCGTTGCCTTCGATGTCGCCGACCGTGTAGTTGAGCTGAGCGACGGTGATGTTCAGCATGCCGATCTCCTTCACGCCTTCACGTTGAACACCTGGCGCAGGTAGGCCAGGAAGGTCTGATCGTTGCACAGGGTCTTGCCTGGCGAGTCGGACAGTTTGGCGACCGGCTGGCCGTTGCAGCGCACCAGCTTCATCACGATGTTCAGCGGGGTCAGGCCGACGTCGTTGCTCAGGTTCGTTCCGATGCCGAAGCCCAGCGGGGTGCGGTCGGCGAAGTGGCGATAGATCGCGAACGCCTTGTCGAGATCGAGCCCGTCGGAAAACACCAGGCGCTTGGTGTGCGCGTCGATGCGCAGCTTGGCGTAGTGGGCGAGCGCCTTTTCGCCCCAGACAAACGGGTCGCCCGAGTCGTGGCGCAGGCCGTCGAAGAGCTTGGCGAAGTAGAGGTCGAAGTCGGCCAGGAAAGCCTCCATGCCCACCACGTCGGTGAGCGCGATGCCCAGGTCGCCTCGATATTCCTGCACCCAGTCTTCGAGCGCGGCCTTCTGGAAGTCGCGCAGGCGCACGTCCAGCGCCTGGTACGACTGCAGGTACTCGTGCGCCATCGTCCCGATCGCGACCAGGCCGAGCCGGTGTGCAAGGTGGACGTTGGACGTGCCCTTGAAGAACTGCGGCACTTCACGCTGGAGCGTGCGCACGACTTCCTCTTGCCAGGCGCCGGAAAAGCGCCGGCGCGCGCCGAAGTCGAAGAACTCGAACGGGTGGCGGCGCGGCGGCTCGGTTTCGAAAGCGCGCAGCTGCTCCAGCTTCGCCCGCAGCCGGGCCCGGCCAGTGGCGAGCGCGGCCGAGGCGTCGAAGCGGCGGAAGTACAGCTCGTTGACGAGTGCGAGCACGTGGATCTCGAACGCCATCACGTGCACCTGCGGGCCGTTGGCAACGATCTCCAGCGTATCGCCTGCCGCGCGCGCCTCGATGAAGCGGCGCTGGAACCGGAAGATGCGCAGGAAGTCGACGAAGTCGGGCTTGATGTATCGAAGCCCGCCCAGGTAGGCCAGCTCGTCTTCGGTGAGCGAGAGCGTGCACAGGTGGACGAGCTGTTCATTGACCTCGTCCAGCAGTGCGGCGAGCGGATAGGCGCTCGCATTGCGGCACACGAACCGGTATTCGGCGCGCACCTGCGGGTGGCGGTGCAGCATCGTCTGCCACATCGTGAACTTGTAGAGGTCGGTTTCGAGCAGGCTTCGGATGATGGGTGTCATGGGGTTCTTTTCGGGTCGGGTGCCGGTCAGTGCAGCGGGTTCACCGGGGCGCGTTGTCGCGCAGTTGCGGCAGCACCTGGGCCGCCGTGGCCAGCCGCACGCCGCGCTCCCCCATGGCGGCGAGAAAGGCCTCGTGCTGCGCGCTGAAACCGTTCACCGGGCTCATGCAGTCGGTCAGCAGCGTGGTGCGTTGCGGCCGCCCGCCGGGCAGATGCGCGACGATGTGTTCGGTGCTCGCCTTCACGCAATGGCTGCTCGCTTCGCCGGCAATCAGGATCGCGTCGGCACGATCGAGCTGGGCGATCAGCGCGTGGTTCAGCTGCGTGTGCGGGTCCTGCGCGTCGGGCACCTCGGCCATCACGGCGCTGTAGTGCTCGGTCCAGGGGTTCTCGCCCTTGCTGACCATCTGAACGACGCGCAGGTGGTTCTCTTCCCACTCGTTGCACGCGGCGCGAACGTCGGCGTGGATGTTGTGCCCCCAGCTGCCGATCTCGCAATGCACCGGCCACACCATCAGGGTGTAGCGGCCGCGTGCCTCGAGCGCGTCGAGGTAGGCGAGTGTGCGAGGCAGTGCGTCGGGGTCGCGCGGCTGGAATTCGCCGTCGCGCACCTGCTGCGCGCTGATCGGCGTGAACGGCGCGACGCTTGCGAGCATGCCCGCGTCGCGGCGGCGCCAGAACGTCGGGTGCGCGATGTCCAGGTGGTGGTGCGAGTCGAGCGTGACCGTGATGTCGCTCAGGCCCGCACCACCAGCGCGGATCAACCCGGCCAGGCGCTGCATGTCGGCATGCGCGCCGGGCACCGGCAGCGCCGGGGCGTGGGCGCGGCCGGTCAGCGGGTTGGGCGCCAGGTGGGCAGGCGGCAGGTCGCAGAAGTCGTTCTGTGGGTCGATGATCAGGAGCTGGATGTGCTGTCGCATGGGGCCTCCGTCGATGCTGTGCAGGCAGTGTAGCTTCATAAGTTGTATTGCACAACTACTAGTCGTGGGTACTGGCGTGGGTACTGGACTGGTTGTGGGTACTATTGCCGCAACCCTGTCGCCTGAGGGCCATGGCCCCGTTCATCGTCTCGAAGGAGTTTGCACCGTGACACATCCGCGCCCCAGCATCGCCGCCAAGCGTCAGCGCTTTCGCGAACTGCATCAGTCCGGTTGTTTTGTCATTCCCAACCCCTGGGACATCGGCAGCGCGCGCTGGCTGCAAGGTCTGGGGTTTGTTGCGCTGGCCAGCACCAGCTCGGGCCTGGCCTGGTCGCAGGGCCGGGCCGACAACGCCATCAGCCGCGAGCAGGCCCTGGAACACCTGCGCGAGCTGGTCACCGGCACCGACGTGCCGGTGAACGCCGACTTCGAGAACGGCTTTGGCGTCGACCCGCTCGGCGTTGCCGACAGCGTGCGCCTGGCGGTGGCCACCGGCGTGGCTGGCCTGTCGATCGAAGATTCCACCGGCGACCCGGGCCGGCCGCTGTTCACCCTGGCCGAGGCGGTGGCCCGCCTGCGCGCGGCGCGCGGCGCCATCGATGAAGCCGGCGGCGACACGCTGCTGGTCGGCCGGGCCGAGTGTTATCTGGTCGGCCGGCCAGACCTGGCCGAAACGATCCAGCGGCTGCAGGCCTACGCGGCAGCGGGTGCCGACGTGCTGTATGCGCCGGGCATCAAGACGCGCGAGCAGATCGCCGCCGTGGTGGCTGCGGTGGCGCCCAAGCCGGTGAACCTGCTGGTGGGCAGTGACAGCGCTTTCACCGTCGCCGACATCGCCGCCATGGGGGTGCGCCGCATCAGCGTCGGCGGTGCGATGGCGCGCGCCGCCTGGGCGGGCTTCCAGCGCGCCGCGAAGACCCTGGTCGAGCTGGGTCGTTTCGACGGTTTTGCCGGCGCTGCATCGGGCGCCGAACTGAACGCCTTCTTCCTCCGCGACGCGGCCGCACGCCCCTGAACCTGCGCGCCGGCGCGGCCAGGACCAAGCGGCAGACCCAGTGCCCCGACAGCGTCACCACGCCAAGGGCTCAACCCCGAACAAGTCGGCCAATTCGCGGTACACCTGCGGCGCCTCGGCGGCGAGCGCCTGGGGTCGCTCGAAAAACACTTCGGTGATCACGGCGAAGAACTCGGCCGGGTCGGTGGCGCCATAGGCATCGATGAGCGTCGACGGCTCGCGCTGCAACCGCTCGAAGGCGTCACCCATCACCGCCGCCCAGCGCCGGCGCTGCCGCGCCCGCGGTCGCCAGGGCTGGCCGTCGGCAACGCCCTTGTCCTGGTCGATCTGGTGGGCGAATTCGTGCAGCACCACATTGCGGCCGTCGGCCGGGTCGGCCGCGCCCGCCAGCACATCGCTCCACGCCAGGATCACCTGGCCCTGGGCCCACGACTCGCCCGCCATCACCTGGCGCTGCTCGAGCACCACGCCCCCGCCCACCGCTCGCTCGCGCTGCACGACGAACGCGTCGGGGTAGACCAGGATCTGGCGCAGCTGCGGAAAACATTCCGACTGCCGCTGGCCGAGCAGCAGCAGGCACGCCTGGGCGGCGATCGTGACGCGCACTTCGTCGGTGATGGCCTGGCCCTGGCAACCGAGAAAGGCCTTGTCGGCCAGGAACACCTGGATGTGGCGCTTCAGGCGTTGCTGCAGATCAGCCGGCAGGCGCGCCACCCCGGGCACGCGCCGCCGCAGGATGCGCCGCCAGGCGGCCGGAAACGGCAGCGCGTGAAGCCGCGCGCGCCGGCGCTCGA
>JANNKS010000583.1:0-1588 GCA_031396425.1 Rhizobacter sp.
CCGCGTTGGACGCAGGGCGTCCGCGCCGCGCGCCGCCAGCGCCGCGCTATGCTTGCCCGATTGCGACGCCGGAACTTATTCGCCGTGCACGCGGGAAGGCAAACGATGACACCGTCATGGAAATGGCAGATGCGGTGGTGCAGGCTCAACGCCTGGATCGTGCTGGCGTTTGCGCTGTGCGCCACCGGCCCGGTACACAGCCAGGCCGTGGCGCAGGCCCCCGACGGCGCGAACGCGCTTCGCGAGCGCCACCAGACGCTGCAGACCGCGTTGCGCGAGAACCCCTTCGGCCGCGCACTGCACCTTGATTCGACGCAGACTTCGGGCGACCTGAAGGGTGAGATCCACGCGGTGGTCGAGCATCCGTTTGAAACGGTGCGCACCTCGCTGCGTGTGGCCCGGCACTGGTGCGACATCCTGATCCTGCATTTGAACGTCAAGCAATGCCTCAGCGCGGCCGGCGCGGGGCCGAGCGTGCTGGCAGTCCACGTCGGCCGCAAGTTCGACCAGCCGCTGGAAGAGGCGTACCGCGTCGACTTCGCGTATTCGGTGGTGGCCGACAGTGCAGAGTTCCTGCACGTCGCGCTGCGCGCCGACAACGGGCCGCTGGGCACGCGCGACTACCGCATCACGCTGCGCGCCATTCCGCTCGGCGACAGCCGCACCTTCCTGAACCTGTCGTACGCGTACGGCTACGGTGTGGCGGCACGCCTGGCGATGCAGGCTTACCTGTCCACGCTGGGCAGCGACAAGGTCGGGTTTTCAGTGTTGGAGAAGCGCCCGGACGGCCAGCATGTGTATGTGGGCAGCGTGCGCGGCGTGGTGGAGCGCAACACGATGCGCTACTACCTGGCCATTGACACCTACCTTGGTTCGCTCGGCACACCCCCTGCCCAGCAGGCTGAGCAGCGCCTGCGCGCGTGGTTCGCGGCGACAGAGCGTTATGCGCGCCAGTTGCACGAAATGGACGAGGCCGACTATCTGACGATGAAACGCAAGGAAATCGCGCGCAAGCCCTCCACGCCAGCGCCCGCCCCCGGGTAAGGCCGCTGTTGGGGCGACGCCAATTGCTGCTACAAAGCAGGTGCTGCGGCCCGTTCCGCACTGTTTCGCCCTTGTCGTTGTGCACTCTCGAGACTCGTCATGAACGTTCGAATCATCGGCTTGTTTGCGGCCTTGCTGCTGGCGTCATTCGGGGCCCATTCGGCACCGCCGCAGTTCATCACCATCGACAACTCCAGCGGGCCCCTGATGGACAGCGCGACCGCCAAGGCGATGTGGAAAGAGACCTTGCCTGCCGCCCGCATGGCCAAGCTCTACCCGCCCAGGAAATGGGGCTTCGCCAGCGAAGTCGAGGGGGGCTTCAATGCCGCCAAGACCTGCATCGTGACGGCTCGCGCGATGCTGCTGCCGGTGCGCGGCAAGGGCTTGCTCCTTGCACCCGAAAAAATGGCCACCGCCTACGACGCCTTGCCCAACGCGACCAACGAGCAGTGCAGGGCGCTGGCAAAGCTGAAGCTCAAGGAGGCGATGCAGGCGGTGGTGGCGGGGCTTGTCGCGACCTGAGGGTGCTCACTGGGGGCGCTTC
>JANNKS010000586.1:0-3948 GCA_031396425.1 Rhizobacter sp.
GTAGCTGAACATCACGCCGAGCAACAGCGGAATGAACACCGCACCGGCCCAGTGCAGCGCGTAGACGCTGGCCAGCAGCGCGAGCACGGCGAGCGAAACGCTGCGCACGTCGATGGGCATGTGCAGGTGCACACGCACCGGATCGGGTTCGGGCTCGCGTTCCGGTTGCACCGCAGGCACACTCGCGCCGCGGGTGAACCCGGCGTGTGCCGCGGGGCCTTCGTGCATGAATGAGTCTCCAGTGCCTGCCGTCGAACGCGGCGTCAGCTTCGCGTCTCACGGCGCTGCAGCGAAGCTTGATGTGCCTCGTCGCTTGGTGTTCGCTTGGTGGTCGCTGTACGCGGCCACGCCCGGCCCGCGACGCGACTGGCGTGGCGGCCGCCAGCGCCTAGAGCGCGCGTCGACCGGTGATCAGTTGGTAGACGACCGCCACCACGGCGAACACCAGCAGCAGGTGGAGCAGGCCACCGGCGGTGAACGAGGTGGCTAGGCCAAGGGCCCAGAGGATCAAGAGGACCAGCGCGACGGTGTAAAGCATGATGAATCTCCAGTGGGCTGCGCGGCCGGATGCCCATTGCATCGCCTTGCGCCCAACGAATCATCGGCGCGCGCGACTTGCGGCGACATCAGCCAAGCCCGCGATGGCGTGTAGGCGCTCTCCCACGGCGACGCCGGCGTCAATGGTGCGGCGGCGCGGCGGGCGAGTTGCTCAGAACTCTTCGGTGTCGATCTCTGCCTGGGTCGCCGCGTTGTAGCGGGCGCCGGTTACCGTGCGCTGGTTGATGAGCGCGTCGAGGCGCGCGACGATTCCGCCACCGAGCACGACGTCGACCGCGTCGAGGTTCTCTTCCAGGTGGGCGAGTTTCGTCGTGCCGGGAATCGGAATCACGCGTTCGCCGCGCGCCAGCAGCCAGGCGAGGGCCAATTGCGCGGGCGTGCAGCCGGCCTCGCGGGCGACTCTGCCAAAGCCGTCCAGCAGCGCCAGGTTGGCAGCGTAGTGCGCCGGCTCGAAGCGCGGCATGCCGCGCCGGATGTCCTTGGCGTCGAAGCCGCTCACGTCGCGCAGCGCACCCGTCAGGAAGGCACGCGCGAGCGGGCTGAACGCGACGAGCGACACGCCAAGTTCCTTGCACGCCGACAGCACGCCGATCTCGACGTTGCGGCTCCACAGCGAATATTCCGACTGCATCGCCGCGATCGGGTGCACCGCGTGCGCACGTCGCAGCGTTGCGGCCGACACCTCCGACAGGCCAAGCGCCCTCACCTTGCCTTCTTCGAGCAGGCGGGACATCTCACCCACCGAGTCTTCGATCGGCACCCGCCTGTCCCAGCGGTGCAGGTAGTACAGGTCGATGTGGTCGGTCTGCAAGCGCCGCAGACTGTCTTCGCAATTGCGCCGGATCGCCTCGGGCCGGCCGTTGATGACGCGCTTCAAACCGTCGTCGAATTGCACGCCGGCCATGCCGCCCTTGCTCGCCAGCGTGAACTTCTTGCGGTGCGGGCCGAGCACGCGACCGATGAGCGTTTCGTTCGCGCCGAAGCCGTACAGCGCCGCGGTGTCGAACATCGTCACGCCCAGGTCGAGGGCGCGCAGCAGCAGCCGCTCGGCATGCTCTGGCGGCGGTGGCGCGCCGTAGGCGTGGCTCAGGTTCATGCAACCCAGGCTGAGGGCGGACACCTGGAACGGGCCGATGCGACGCTGTTGCATGGAGCTTCCTGCGCGAAATGAGGGATGCCGCGCGTCTCTCAGCCTCTCAGCCGGCCGCGTTCAGCTGTTGCTCGAGCCGGTGCAGCGTGCGATAGCAGGGCAGCACCTTGGCCACGCTCGAGTTGGGCTCGCGACCGTCACGGATCGCGGCAAAAAATTCGCGGTCCTGCAGCTCGATGCCGTTCATCGACACGGCCACCTTGCTGACGTCGATCTTCTGATCCTTGCCATCGAACAAATCGTCGTAGCGCGCCAGGTAGGTGCCGGTGTCACCGATGTAGCGGAAGAACGTGCCCAGCGGCCCGTCGTTGTTGAAGCTCAAGGACAGTGTGCAGATCGCGCCGCTGCTGCTCTTGAGCTGGATGCTCATGTCCATCGCGATGCCGAGCTGCGGGTGGATCGGCCCCTGCACCGCGTGGGCCTGCACGATCTCGCCGCCCGCCTGGTAGGCGAACAGATCCACCGTGTGCGCGGCGTGGTGCCACAGCAGGTGGTCGGTCCACGAGCGCGCCTGGCCCAGCGCATTCATGTTGGTGCGGCGGAAGAAGTAGGTCTGCACGTCCATCTGCTGCAGGTTGAATTCGCGCGCCTGGATCTTCTGGTGCACCCACTGGTGGCTCGGGTTGAAGCGCCGCGTGTGGCCGACCATCGCCACCAGGCCGCTGCGCTTCTGCAGCGCCGCCACCTCCTCGGCCCCTTTGAGGCTGTCGGCGAGCGGAATCTCGACCTGCACATGCTTGCCGGCCTTCAGGCAGGCGAGCGCCTGTTCGGCGTGCATCTGCGTGGGCGTGCACAGGATGACGGCGTCGAGGTCGTTGAGCGCCAGGCTGTCGGCCAGGTTCGTCGTGACGTGGCCGATGCCGTACCGGGCCGCCGTCTCGCGCGTCTTGTCCAGCTCGCGGCTGATCAGCGACACCACCTCGACGCCGTCGATCAGTTTGATGGCATCGAGATGCTTGATGCCGAACGCGCCTGCGCCGGCCAGTGCAACCTTGATCGTCTTCATGCGTTCTCCAGGATCAGATGGCCCACGGCGGTATTGCTCGCCGGCACGTGGAAGAAGCGGTGCACGACCCGGGGCTTGCGGCCGCCCGCCGCGCCCGACGCGGCTCCACTGCCGATGTCGGACATCGCGCCGCGGGCGATCAACCACATCACCAGCTCGATGCCTTCCGAGCCGGCCTCGCGAACGTACTCGATGTGCGGCACCTTCGACAGGCCTTCGGGGTCGGCGATCAGGCGGTCCAGGAAGGCGTTGTCCCACGCCCTGTTGATGAGCCCGGCACGCGGCCCCTGCAGCTGGTGGCTCATGCCGCCGGTGCCCCAGATCTGCACCCGCAAAGGCTCGTCGTAGCTCTCGATCGCGCGGCGGATCGCCTGGCCGAGCATGAAACAGCGCCGCCCCGAGGGCACCGGGTACTGCACGACATTGACCGCGAACGGGATCACAGGGCAGGGCCAGCGGTAGTCGGTCGCCGGCGGCGAGCCGCACATCAGGTTCAGCGGCACGGTCAGGCCATGGTCGACGTCCATCTTGTTGACGATCGTCTGGTCGAAATCGTCCTGGATCACCGACTGCGCGATGTGCGCGGCGAGCTCGGGGTGGCCGAACACGGTGGGCACCGGGCGCGGGCCCCAACCTTCATCGGCGGGCTGGAACTGCGCCGCAGTGCCGATCGCGAAGGTCGGGATCATCTCCAGGCTGAACGCGGTGGCGTGGTCGTTGTAGACCAGGAAGATCACGTCGGGCTTGTTGTCCTTCATCCACTGCTTGGAAAATTCGTAGCCCTTGAACAGCGGCACCCAGTAGGGCTCGGTGGTCTTGCCGAGGTCGATCGCGGCGCCGATTGCCGGGACGTGTGAGGTGTAGACCGAGGCGGTGATCCTGGCCATCTCAGTGGTCCATTGCGCTCTGCGCTGCCCGCGACGCATGAAACGGGCCGGCGCTGGGAAGGACCAGTTTGCGGCCCTTTGGCGCCGTTCGTCGCCGCACGCACCCCTTCCTCCGCGAGAGGGCAGGTGGCCCGGGGTACGTTCTCCGGCCCACGCTCGCGGGGCACCCGATGGGGTCCCTGGCGCGCAGCGCCATCAACGCCGACCAGGCGCGTAACGAGCCATGACACCGCGAATGGGGCCTCCGCCCGTACCCCGGGCCACCTGCCCCGGCACCCAGGGCCACCCCTGCTCGTGGCGGGCCACCGTCGGGTGGCGCAGGGCGGGGGTGGTGCCCCCGGGCGGGG
>JANNKS010000528.1:0-9517 GCA_031396425.1 Rhizobacter sp.
GGCGACGTACCTTGTTTTGGTCACCCCGGCGCAAGCCGGGGCCCAGTCAGGTGACGCTGCGACTTCAGCGCTTCGCCAATCGCTGCCAGGTGGCGATCACGGTGTCGGGGTTGAGAGACATCGACTCGATGCCTTCCTGCGCCAGCCAGTCGGCGAAATCTGGGTGATCGCTCGGCCCCTGGCCGCAGATGCCCACGTACTTGCCATGCGCGCGGCACGCCGCAATGGCGCGCGAAATCATCGCCTTCACGGCGGGGTCGCGTTCGTCGAAATCGCGCGCCAACAGCTCCATGCCCGAATCGCGGTCCAGCCCCAAGGTCAACTGGGTCAGGTCGTTCGAGCCGATCGACATGCCGTCGAAGAATTCAAGGAACTGGTCGGCCAGGATTGCATTGCTCGGCACCTCGCACATCATGATGATCTTCAGGCCGTCCGTGCCGCCATCCGACGCGCGCCGCAGGCCGCGGTCGGCGAGCATCTGCACCACCTTGCTGGCCTGGGTGACGGTGCGCACGAACGGCACCATGATCTCGACGTTGCTCAAACCCATGTCGTTGCGCACGCGTTTGAGCGCCTCGCATTCCATCGCGAACGCTTCGCCGAAATCTTCGCTCAGGTAACGTGATGCGCCGCGGAAACCCAGCATCGGGTTCTCTTCCTCGGGCTCGTAGCGCGAACCACCGATCAGCTTGCGGTATTCGTTGCTCTTGAAGTCGGACAGCCGAACGATCACCGACTTGGGCCAGAAGGCGGCGGCGATCGTCGAAATGCCTTCGACCAGCTTGTCGACATAGAACGCGCGCGGCGACGCGTGGCCACGCGCCACGCTCTCGACGGCCTTCTTCAGGTCGAGGTCGATGTTCGGGTAGTCGAGGATGGCGCGCGGGTGCACGCCGATGTTGTTGTTGATGATGAATTCCAGCCGTGCCAGGCCGACCCCGGAGTTGGGCATCTGCGCGAACTCGAAGGCGAGCTGCGGGTTGCCCACGTTCATCATGATCTTCACCGGGCAGTACGGCATGTCGCCGCGCACCACGTCGCTGATTTCGGTTTCGAGCAGGCCGTCGTAGATGTGGCCGGTGTCGCCTTCCGAGCAAACCACCGTCACCAGCGCGCCGTCTTTCAGCACGTCGGTCGCGTTGCCGCAGCCCACCACTGCAGGCACGCCGAGTTCGCGCGCGATGATCGCCGCGTGGCAGGTGCGCCCACCGCGGTTCGTGATGATGGCACTGGCGCGCTTCATCACAGGTTCCCAGTTCGGGTCGGTTATGTCGGTGACGAGCACGTCGCCCGGCTGAACCCGCTCCATGTCGGTCGTGCTGTGCACGATTCGCACCCGACCGGTGCCGATCTTCTGGCCGATCGCCCGGCCTTCGACGAGCACGGTGCCGGTGCTCTTGAGCTTGTAGCGCTGTTCGGCCTTGCCTGCGGCCTGGCTCTTGACGGTCTCGGGGCGCGCCTGGAGGATGTAGAGCTTGCCGTCGACACCGTCCTTGCCCCACTCGATGTCCATCGCCCGCCCGTAGTGGTTCTCGATGATCAGGGCGTAGCGCGCCAGCTCGGTCACATCGGCATCGTTCAGCGAAAAGCGGTTGCGCATTTCGGTGGCGCAATTGACGGTGCGCACGAGCTTGCCCGTTGCTGCCTTCTCCTGCGCCGAAGCGAATTCCATGCGGATCAGTTTGGAGCCCAGGTTGCGCCGGATCACGGCCAGCTTGCCTGCCTTCAACGCCGGCTTGTGAACATAGAACTCGTCCGGGTTGACGGCCCCCTGCACCACGGTTTCGCCCAGGCCGTAGCTCGAGGTGATGAACACCACGTCGGTGAAGCCGCTTTCGGTGTCGATCGTGAACATCACGCCGGCGGCGCCCAGGTCGGACCGCACCATGCGCTGCACACCTGCGCTCAGCGCCACATCGGCATGCGCAAAGCCCTTGTGCACGCGGTAGCTGATGGCGCGGTCGTTGTACAGGCTGGCAAACACCTCCTTCATCTTGGCCAGCACGTCGTCGATGCCGACCACGTTCAGGAAGGTCTCCTGCTGACCGGCGAACGACGCATCGGGCAGGTCTTCGGCAGTGGCGGATGAACGCACCGCGAACGACGCATTCGGCTGCTCAGAACTCAGCCTGACGAACTCGCTGCGAATCGCCGCCTCCAGCCCGGGCGGAAACGGCGTGCTCTCGACCCACCGGCGGATCTGTGAGCCGGCTTCGGCCAGGGCACGGGTGTCTTCGGTGTCGAGCGTCGCAAGCCTGGCGTTGATCTTCTGCGCAAGGCCGTCATGCGCCAGGAATTGGCGGAACGCCATCGCCGTGGTGGCAAAGCCCCCTGGCACACGCACGCCAGTGGCGGCCAGTTGGCTGATCATTTCGCCGAGGGAGGCGTTCTTGCCGCCGACCGTCTCGACGTCGGTCATTCTCAGGAGTTCAAACGGTACGACCAGGGCGGTCGCCGGGTTGGGGTTGGACATCGGGTCACTCCGGGAGGTTGAAAAAAGACGGGCAGCGAGGGGCAGCCGGCGGCCAGGCCCGAGCGAGGCTCAAGGGAGACTGGCCGAAGAACGCGCGCGTCTGCCTCAAGCGGGCGGTGGAGGCGAGCAGCAACGTTCACGGTGGCGGCGACGAATGGCTTGACTTCATTCTAAGAGGCGTGGGCCGGGCGGGACTGCCTATCATCGGCAGACCCAAAACGATGGATGCGCCAGCGTCATGCCAAACCGCACAGTCTTCTTTGTCTCCGACAGCACCGGCATCACCGCCGAGACGTTCGGCAACTCGATCCTCAACCAGTTCGCCACCAAGCCGCGCCATGTGCGCCGCCCCTTCATCGACAGCGCCGACAAGGCCTACCAGGTGGTGCGCGAGATCAATCACACCGGCGACGTCGAGGGCCGCCGGCCGGTGGTGTTCATCACGATGGTCGACCCCGACGTGCTGGCTATCGTCAAGGACCAATGCAAGGCTCTGGTGCTGGACCTGTTCAACACCTTCATCGAACCGCTTGAGGCGGAGTTCGGCATCACGTCGAACCACCGCGTCGGGCGCTACCCGGACGCTGCGAAGAGCCAGGAATACAGCGACCGCATCGAAGCGATCAACTTTTCACTTGCCCACGACGACGGCCAGTCGTCCAAGAACCTCGCCGAGGCCGATGTCATCCTGGTCGGCGTGAGCCGCAGTGGCAAAACGCCGACCTCGCTGTACCTGGCGATGCAACACGGCATCAAGGCGGCCAACTACCCGCTGATACCCGAAGACTTCGAACGCGGCCACCTGCCCGGCTCGCTCAACCCGTTCAAGCGCAAGTGTTTCGGCCTGACGATCGCCGCCGACCGACTGCACCAGATTCGCCAGGAACGGCGCCCCGACAGCAAATACGCGTCGATGGAAAACTGCCGCTACGAGGTGGGGCAGGCCGAGTCGATGATGCGCCGCGAGGGCATCGCGTGGTTGTCGTCGACGCACAAATCGATCGAAGAGATTGCCACCACCATCCTGCGCGACCTGCGACCCGACCGCTTGATGTACTGAGGTCGGACGAGCGGGCGCGCCTGCGCGCGGCCGCTCGCCTGTCGAAGGAGCGTGCGCAGCTTGTGTCAAAGGGTTCGTGCGCAACTGCGCGCTGACCCCCTTTGCCTGCGTGCCCGAAGACGCGAACTTCACCTTTGGACAGTGGGCAGCACCGTGCTGCTTGTTGAGACTGCGCCCGTCGCCTCGATGAACGCGATGCGACCTTCAGACCCTCAACCAAGAACCTTGCACGGAGTTTTCCCCCATGATGAAACGCCTTCTTCTCGCAACCCTGGTGGCCACGGCTGGCAGTGCTTCAATGGCAGCCAGCACCTTGGCACCGACACTGTCAGCGCCGACTGAGTTGCAGCTTGCGCAGTACGATTCGTACCGCCTTGCGGTGAAAAACAACAGCAATGTCGGAGCCACCGGCGTCATGCTGAGGCTCCCATTGCCGGCAGGCGCGCTCGTTCCCGCTGTGCCGCCCGGCTGTACGTTCGTCGCATCCACGGTGACCGAACTGCGCTGTTCGCCCGGCAACGTTCCTGCACGTGCAACGCGCAGCTACAACGTCGTGATCAAGGCCCCGATCCAGCAGACGCTGGGCTTTTCACACCGTATCTCTGCCACCGCGACCGGCATGACTGCGGCACTGTCGAATGCGGTGGTCACCGACTATCGGCACTTCGACATCGTGGTGGTCGGCAGCCCGACAACGCTGTGGGAAATCCGCAGCTGCGCTGGCGGCGCCATGCCGGTGGCCTACGCCATCTGCCCGCCGACCTCCGAAGTGGTCGGAGACGCTCATTTGCTCGCCGATGGCTCGCTCGAGGACCTGTATTCCGGCGTACCGGGCCGTTGGCTGCAACCCAGCCAGCACACGCTGCGTTGGGAAGGTGACGAGGTGCCAGGCTGGCAGGATGCGTTCGTGACCAACATGGAAGCGATCAATTCGAAATGCTTCCGCGGGCAAGGGGCAACTCAGCCGGCGCCGGGGTCGACCACGGCGGTGTGGCACACGGCGTCAAAGATCTGCCTGAAGTAGACCGAAGACGTCAGAGGACCGCAAGCGCGCTCCGCATGTGCTGCGGATGTGACTTGCGGCAACGCATGACACCCTTGCACTGGCCGAACGGACAGGTGCAAGGGCAGCACAGATCCCTATGATGCGCGCTGCATGGAGTTGCACGCCCACATCCTGATCGTCGAGGATCACCCAATCTACCGGGACGCGCTTGCACGCATGCTCAGCGCGCCAATCGGCGCCGCTCGTTGCAGCGCCGCTTCGACGGAAGACGACGCCCTGGGGCTGCTCAATCAACATCCCGACATCGATCTGGTGATTGCCGACCATGTGCTCATGCGCGGCAACGGCCTGAGCCTGCTGGACAAGGTCGGCAAACGCTGGCCAACCGTGGCGCGGGTGCTGCTGTCGGGTTCGCTCGATGCCTCGCTGCCGGGCCAGGCGCGCAACCTGGGATTGATGGCGTTCCTGCCGAAGACGCTGGAGCCGGTGGAGATCGCCGGCGTGATCGGCCAGGTCCTCGGCGGTGAGGTCTGGTATCCAGCAGAAGACGGCGAGCCGGACACGCCGCGCTTGACACCGCGCCAGGCCAGCGTGTTGCAGGCGGTGGCCTCCGGGCAGGCGAACAAGCACATCGCGCGCAGCCTTGCGCGTGAGCGAAAGCACCGTCAAGTTCCACCTGGAAGAGGCGTTCGCGCGCCTGGCGGTGTCGAGCCGAGCCGAGGCGGTGGCGCGCGCGCTTCAGCAAGGCTTGATCAGCTTGAATCGATCGCCGGGTCGAGAAACCGGAACTGATGAATTCGACCCCTTGGAAAGCGTCCTGGGACAGCAGGATCGACGCCCTGTGGACTGCCTACTACCGTGACCCGGAAGCGGTGCACGACGGAATCGCGCATGCGCGCCAGCAGTTCGCTGGTGATGCCGCGTTGCTGGCCTGGGCCGATACCGTCGACGCCAATGCCCACCATCACTTGGGGGAAAGTGCCCAGCGTGACAGGATGCTGGAACGCGCCCGCAGCGTGTTCAATGAACGGCAGGACGAGGCCGGTCTGGCCGCCTGCCGTTCAGTGCAGGCCGGCATCGCGATGCGCGCCGGGCGCTGGAGCGATGCGATCGCGCTGCTGAACCGCAATGACGAAGTGCCGCCCGAACAGCGACAGCCCTGGGAGCGGTGGTTGAGCACCGGGCGACGCCGGCACGCGCACCTGATTCTCGAACAGTTCGATGCGGCGCTTCACGACAGCCTTCGGCTTGTCGACATTGCCGCCGGCCAGGACGACCCGATCGCCGCCCAGGCGAACGCTTTGACGCTGCTCGGCGGACTGGAAGCCGATCTGTTCAGTCTCGAAGACGCGCTGCGTCACTGCGTCAGTGCCTACAAGCTCGCCGACCGCGTACCCGTTGGCGAGGCGCGTGCACTGACAGCGCGAAATCTGGCTTATGTGCTGGACGCCTTGGGCCGCAATGACGAAGCCTTGGCCGTCGTCGAACCGCTGCTGTCGGACCCCGACGTCCCCAGCCAGCGTGAGAACCGCTGCCTGCTTTATGCGACCGTGCTGCTGCACGCGGGTGAACTTGATCGGGCGCAGGCGTTTCTGGACAAGAGCGTCAGCGCACGCGAGGGCGACGTGGCCGATCTGAATGGCTGGGCCGCCACGCAGACAGAGGCCCACCTTGCACGCGGAGACCCCGCCAAGGCACGCGAGGTCTGCGAGAGTTACCTGAACGACGCTGCGCAGCGCGAAGACACTGCGCGCTCACCGCTGGACACGATGCGCGTCTATCGGGCAGCCGCAAAAGCCTGCGCGGCACTGGGCGACCCGGCGGCGGCGCTGCGCCATCACGAAGCGGCGTTTGCCACCTACGAATCCCTGGTCGGGCGCGCCGCGCGGGCGCGGCGCATCACGCTGGAGGTCGAACACGAACTCGAACGCGAGCGCGCTGACCGCGACCAGGCGCGGCGGCGCCAATATGAGGCCGAAGCCGAACGCGAGCGGCTCGACGCCGTGAACCATGCGCTCGAGGCCGCCAGTCTGGCCAAGACACGCTTCCTGGCCGCAGCCAGCCACGACCTGCGCCAGCCCGTGCAAGCGCTGATGATGTACACCGCCAGCCTCAAGCTCGAGCCGGTCACCGCAGCGCAGCATGCGTTGATATCCAGGGTCGATGAATCGGTCACGGCGGTGGCGCGCATGTTCGACGGCCTGCTCGACATCTCGCGCCTGGACGCCGGCGTGGTGGCGGCGCAGACGCGCCCATTGAACCTCGCCTCGCTGGTGCAACGCCTGGCCGATGAGAACGGTGCATTGGCAGCGGCGCAGGGCCTGACGGCAAGGTTGCGCCTTCCCCGTGGTGTGGCGCGCGCGGCGATCGTCACCCGAAGCGACTCGATGATGCTGGAGCGGTGCGTGCGCAACCTGCTCGACAATGCCCGCAAGTACACGCCGCGCGGTGGGTTGGTGCTGGCGATTCGGCCGCGCGACGCAGGTGGCCAGGCCCTCTGGCGCATCGAGATCCGTGACACCGGGATCGGTATTCATCCACTGCACCAGGCGCAGGTCTTCGACGAGTTCTTTCAGGTGAACGCCGACACCCGACGTGCCGACGAAGCCCGCGGCCTGGGCCTGGGCCTGTCGATCGTGCAGCGCATGGTGCGGCTGCTCGGCCACGCACTTGGGCTGCAATCGCGCGCCGGATTCGGCACCAGGGTGTGGATCGACGTGCCCCGCCTTGCACCCGTAGCGCCTGACATCAGTCCCACGCCCGACCCCGGCGCTCAAGGTTTCGCGCCACTGCGGGTGGCGGTGATCGAAGATGACACCGCGGTGCGCAACGCGATCAGCGCCTTGCTGACGCGGTGGGGGCATCGGGTCTGCGCCGGCCGCACCGCGGCTGAGGCGCTTGCAGCCTGGCGTTGCCAAGACGGTGCGGCGTTGCATGCCGTGATCACCGACCTGCGGCTCGGCACCGGTGGCGATGGCCTGGCGATGGTGGCACAGCTGCGCAGGGAACTGGGCGACGTACTGCCTGCCCTGGTCGTGACCGGCGAGAGCGCGCCTGACGCGCTACAGCGCCTGCGCGACAGCGGCCTGCCCTGGCTGCCCAAGCCGGTGCCGCCGGTGCGGCTGCGCAGCTGGCTGCAGGGCGTGGGCGTGGCCCAGGGCAGGCCAGCTCCCGGGCCGGCGCCAACGCCCGAACCGCGCCACTCAAGCCAGCCGGCGTGAACGCCGCGCCGCGCTCAGGCCCCTTTGACCGACGCGGTCCTGCTGCGTTGCCGCATCGACTCGTACAGGCACACCGCCGCCGCCGACGCGACGTTGAGCGACTCTTCACCGCCCGGTTGAGGAATGCGCAACGACATCGCGCAGCGTTGTTGCAGCAGCGCGCTGATGCCATGTCCTTCGTGCCCGAACACCCAGGCTCAAGGCCAGGGCAATGCCGTGTCGTGAAGCTCGTCGATCGCGTGCGCATCGGCCTCCAGGCAGGGCACGCTCAACGCGTCGAGTGCCGAAACATCGAGCGCTTCCACGAGGTGCAAGCCGAAATGCGCGCCCATCGCAGCGCGCAGCACCTTCGGCGAACCCAGGCCCGCAGTGCCCTTGAGCGCCAGCACCTGCCTGAAACCAAACGCCGCGGCGGTGCGCAGGATGGTGCCGACGTTGCCGGCGTCCTGGACGTGTTCCAGCACCACCGTCGGCGCATCGCCGAGCACGGCTGCGTCGAGCGGCCAGTCCACTGCGAAAGCCAGTGGCGGGCTCGATTCGAGCGTGCTGAGGGTGGCCATCAGCGCGGCCGGAACGATCGTGATCGCAGCCGCCGAGCCGGCCAGTGAGCGCCAGCGCGGTTGCTCCCAGGCCGGCTCGCTGATGAGGGCATGGGCTGCCACGTGGCCGCGTTGTGCATACGCTTCACACAGGTGCTCCCCTTCGAGCCACAGGCGGCCCTGCCGGCGGTAGGCCAGGGAATCGTGCGCCAGCTTGCGCAGGCTCGCGATCAACGGATTGTTGCGCGATGAGACGTGCTGCGGCGCGGCCATCTCAGCACAGCTCGCGCACCGGCGCGAACGAGCGGCGGTGTTCCGGGCAGGGCCCGTGCGCGCGCAGCGCGGCCAGGTGCGCCGAAGTCGGGTAACCCTTGTGAGCTGCGAATCCGTATTCGGGGTGACGCTCGTGAAGCTCGGCACACAGTCGGTCACGGTGCACCTTGGCGAGTATCGAAGCCGCCGAGATGCATTGCACCGTCGCGTCGCCCTTCACGATCGCACGCACCGGCATGTCCACGGCGGGCGTTCGGTTGCCGTCAACCAGCACGAGGTGTGGCCGCAAGCGCAGGCCCGCCACCGCGCGGCGCATCGCGAGCAGCGTCGCCTGGAGGATGTTGAGCCGGTCGATTTCTTCGACGCTGGCCTGTGCGATGCGGCAGCACAGGGCCTTGGCCAGAATTTCTTCGAAGAGCCGCTCGCGCGCCAGCGCTGTCAGTCGCTTGGAGTCTCTCAACCCTCGAATCGGAGCACGGTCGTCGAGCATCACGGCAGCGGCGACCACCGGCCCGGCCAGCGGGCCCCGGCCCGCTTCGTCGACGCCCACCAGCAGGCCGCAGCCGCGCAGGTCGAGGTCAGGCGCGCGGAGCCTGGAGGAGGGTTTCGATCGCATCGGTGGCGGCCTTGGCGGTGTTGCGGCGCAGTTGCAGGTGCAAGGCCTGGAAGCGCTCGACCAGCGCTGCAGCGCGCAGCGGATCATCGAGCCACGCAAGCGTGGCGTGGGCCAGGCGCTCCGGCGTGGCGTCACCTTGCATGAGTTCCGGAACCGCCTGCTCACCGAGAAGGATGTTCGGCAAGCCGACCCAGGGCTGCAGCTTCATTCGCTTCATCATCTGCCAGCTCAGCGCGTGCATGGTGTAGCAGATCACCATCGGGCGCTTGAACAACGCCGCCTCGAGTGTGGCGGTTCCGCTCGCGACCAACGCCACGTCGCAGGCCGCC
>JANNKS010000595.1:0-6615 GCA_031396425.1 Rhizobacter sp.
CCTCGAAGAAAAGAAGATCACCTTCGAGCAGCTCTCGAAGCACGCCTGGGCCTACACCGCCGAGGGTGACCCGAACACCGGCATCGTCATCGGCGACGACGCGGTGCTGGTCGCCGACACCCAGGCCACGCCGGCGATGGCCGAAGACGTGGTGCGCCGCATCCGCGAAGTCACCGACAAGCCGGTCAAGTACGTCGTGCTGACGCACTACCACGCGGTGCGCGTGCTGGGGGCGAGCGCCTACCAGCCGCAGCAGATCCTTGCCAGCCAGGACACCTACGACCTGATCGTCGAGCGCGGCGAGCAGGACAAGGCGAGCGAGATCGGGCGCTTCCCGCGCCTGTTCCAGAACGTCGAAAGTGTGCCGCCCGGCATGACCTGGCCCACCATGACGTTCAGCGGCAAGATGACGTTGTGGCTGGGCCAACTTGAAGTGCAGTTGCTGCAGCTCGGCCGCGGCCACACGAAGGGCGACACGGTGGTGTGGCTGCCGCAGGAGCGCACGCTGTTGTCGGGCGACCTGGTCGAATTCGACGCCACGCCCTATGCCGGCGACGCCTACTTCCAGGATTGGCCGCAGACACTGGCCAACATCGCCGCGCTCAAGCCGCTCGCGCTGGTGCCCGGCCGCGGCCCGGCGTTGAAGGGCGAGGCGCGGGTGCAGAAGGGCCTTGATGTCACGAAGGGTTTCGTTGCCGACCTGTATGCGAGCGTGAAGGCCGGCGCGGCAGCGGGCAAGGACCTGAAGGCCGTCTATCGCGAGACCTACGCCAAGCTCAAGCCCAAGTACGGCGCCTGGGTGATCTTCGATCACTGCATGCCGTTCGATGTGACCCGCGCCTACGACGAGGCGACGCAGTACCGGCACCCGCGCATCTGGACCGCCGAGCGTGACCGCATCATGTGGGAAACGCTGGAAAGCTGAAGCCCGATCGGAGCGTCGCATGACTGTCCGTGCCACCACCTCCGCGACCGCGACCGCAGGCGCGCTGGGCTACGACGCCAGCGCGGCGCAGATCCAGCGCCACGAATTCGCCTATCGGCGATCCAGCGACCAGGACGCCGCCGTGCCGGTGCGCCACCCGGTGGTGGTGGTCGGCGCCGGACCGGTGGGCCTGAGCCTGGCGATCGACCTGGCGCAGCGCGGCCAGCAGGTGCTGCTGCTCGACAACGACACCCGCCTGTCCACCGGTTCGCGTGCGATCTGCTTTGCCAAACGCACGCTCGAGATCTGGGACCGCCTGAACGTTGGCGCGCCGATGTGTGCGAAGGGGGTGGAATGGAACGTCGGCAAGGTCTTCTTCAAGGACCAGCAGCTCTACGCCTTCGACCTGTTGCCCGACCCCGGCCACGAGCGGCCGGCGTTCATCAACCTGCAGCAGTACTACGCCGAGGCCTACCTCGCCGTGCGCGCGGCAGAGTTGCCGGGCATTCAGATCCGCTGGAACAACACCGTCGTTTCGGTGGAGCAGGCGGACGATGGCGTGCTGCTGGGCATCGACACACCCGACGGGCGTTATTCGATTCGCGCTGATCACGTCGCCGCCTGCGACGGCTCGCGCTCACCGCTGCGCGCTTTGCTCGGCCACGAAAGCAAGGGGCGCGTGTTCCGTGACCGCTTCCTGATTGCCGATGTCAAGTTCGGTCAAGCTGCCGGCCCGGATGGTGCCGGCGACGGCGCCGTCAATTTCCCGGCCGAGCGCTGGTTCTGGTTCGACCCGCCGTTCCACCCCAACCAGAGCGTGCTGCTGCACCGGCAGCCCGATGGCGTGTGGCGCATCGATTTCCAGCTCGGCTGGGATGCCGACCCCGACGAAGAAAAGAAGCCGCAACGGATCAAGCCGCGCGTCGACGCGATGCTGCGCCAGGCGCTCGGGCACGCGGTGCCGTTCGAGTTGGAATGGGCCAGCGTCTACACCTTCGCCTGTCTGCGCATGGACACGTTCCGCGTCGGCCGGGTGCTGTTCGCCGGCGATTCGGCGCACGGCGTCTCGCCGTTCGGCGCGCGCGGCGCCAACTCGGGCGTGCAGGACGCCGAGAACCTGGCCTGGAAACTCGACCTGGTGCTGCGCGGCACGGCACCATTGGCGCTGCTCGACAGCTACGCAGCCGAACGCGAATATGCGGCGGACGAGAACATCCTCAACTCAACCCGCGCCACCGACTTCATCACGCCCAAGAGCGCGATCTCGCGGCTGTTCCGCGACGCCACGCTGGACCTGGCGCGCGACCACGCCTTCGCGCGCCGCATCGTCAACAGCGGGCGGCTGTCGGTGCCGGCCACGCTGCACGATTCGGTGCTGAACACGCCCGACCACGACGTCTTTGACGGCCGCATGGTGCCGGGCGCCCCGGCGGTGGACGCGCCGGTGCATCGGGGCGGCGAAGCAGGTTGGCTGCTGCGGCAATTGGCAGGCACCGGCTTTCACGCGCTGGTGTTTGAAACGCCCGATCCAGCGGACACTGCGACGATCGTCGAAACGCTCAAGACGGCCGGCGAGGGCCTCGTGCCGGTGCACGTCGTCGTGATCGCCCGCGACGGCCTTGCCGCCGACCGCTACGATGCCCGCCCCGGCACCACCTATCTGTTGCGCCCGGACCAGCATGTCTGCGCCCGTTGGCGCCATCCTGAGGTGGCCAAGGTGGCCGCAGCGCTTCGGCGTGCGCTGGCCCGACTTTGAAGCAGCGACATGGAACTGATCACCGCCCCTCACCTCGACGCGCCGGACGATTTCTACGAGGCGCTCATCGATTGCCACCGCGACCTGACCCCTGAGCAGAGCCACGCGCTGAATGCGCGCCTGGTGCTGCTGCTGGCCAACCACATCGGGGCGCTGGACGTGCTCAAGGCGGCGCTGCGTGCGGCGCGCGACAGCGCACGCCCTCCCAGTGAAAGCGAATCGACATGACCGATCACGCATCGAATCCCACGACCGCGCTGAGCGGCTTCGGCAACCACTTCGCGACCGAGGCCGTGCCCGGCGCGATGCCGCAGGGACGCAACAGCCCGCAGCGTGTCGCGCTGGGCCTGTATGCCGAACTGTTGTCGGGCAGCGCGTTCACGGCACCGCGCGCCGACAACCGGCGCAGCTGGTTGTACCGCCGCCAGCCGTCGGTGGTGACCGGGCCCTACCAGCCCTGCGAGCAGCCGCTGTGGACCACTGGCGCGGCCGGCGGCGTGGCCGCGCCGCCCAACCCGTTGCGCTGGCGTCCGTTTGATCTTCCGGATTCGCCCACCGACTTCGTCGACGGCCTGCGCACCGTGGTGGCGTGCGGCGACGCCGATGCGCAGACCGGCGTGGCCGCGTTGGTGTACACCGCCAATCAATCGATGCTGCGGCGCGCGCTGGTGAACGCCGACGGCGAGATGTTGCTCGTGCCGCAGCAGGGGCGTCTGCTCGTCACCACCGAACTCGGCGTGTTGAGCGTGCGGCCGGGCGAGATCGGTTTGCTGCCGCGCGGCATGGCGTTCAAGATCGGGTTGCCCGATGGCCCGTCGCGCGGCTATGCGTGCGAGAACTATGGCGCCGCGTTGCGGCTGCCCGAGCTCGGGCCGATCGGCTCGAACGGCTTGGCCAATGCGCGCGATTTTGTGGCGCCGCACGCGGCATTCGATGCCGAGCCGGGGGCGTACGAGATCGTCAAGAAATTTGGCGGGCGGCTCTGGCGCAATACGCAACCGGGCACGCCCTTCAACGTGGTGGCGTGGCACGGCAACCTGGCGCCGATGAAGTACGACACCGCGCACTTCATGACGATCGGCTCGATCAGCTTCGACCACCCGGACCCGTCGATCTTTACCGTGCTGACCTCGCCGTCGGACACACCGGGCACGGCGAACTGCGATTTCGTGATCTTCCCGCCGCGCTGGATGGTCGCCGAAGACACCTTCCGCCCGGCCTGGTACCACCGCAACATCATGTCGGAGTTCATGGGCCTGGTGCATGGCGAATACGATGCCAAGGCCGACGGATTCAAGCCGGGCGGCGCCAGCCTGCACAACAGCATGGTGCCGCACGGGCCCGACGCTGGCGCATTCGAGAAGGCCAGCCAGATGGCGCTGGCGCCGCACAAGCTCGACAACACGCTGGCCTTCATGTTCGAGAGCCGCTATCGCTTCGTGCCGACCGACTTCGCGCTGCACGGCGGTGCGCTCGACCCGAACTACGCCGACTGCTGGGCGCCGTTGAAAGACAGGTTTGAGTCTGCGGGCTGAAACGTCCGCACGGCGCGGCGGTGGTGGCCCGCGGTGGCACCATAGAGCCTTGAACAGCCCCGCGCCATTCGCGCCATTGGGCCGTCCGCGCCATCGCGGCCGGACCGAACTCTGAAAGCCCCGCCATGTACTCCTCCACCGACCCGCTGGTCCCCAACGTCGCCGGCTCCACCGACCTTGGAAAGATCGTGTCGGCGGCCGATGCGGTGGGCCTGGTCCGGGACGGCGATACGCTGGCCACCTCGGGTTTTGTCGGCATCGGTTTTGCGGAAGAGCTGGCGATCGCGCTGGAGCGGCGCTTCCTTGACTCGGGCGGGCCGCGCGAATTGACGCTGGTGTACGCCGCCGGCCAGGGCAACGGTCGCGACAAGGGCCTGAACCACTTCGCGCACCCGGGACTGCTCAAACGCGTGATCGGTGGCCACTGGGGTCTGGTGCCGGGCTTGGGCAAGATGGCGGTGGAAGGCCAGATCGAGGCCTACAACCTGCCGCAAGGCGTGATCAGCTGCCTGTTCCGCGACATCGCCGGCGGCCGGCCCGGGCATCTCAGCCGCATCGGCCTGGGCACCTTCGTCGACCCGCGGCTGGGGGGCGGCAAGATGAACGCGCGCACCCATGAAGATCTGGTCGAACTCACGACGCTGGGCGGTGGCGAAAACCTGTTCTACAAAGCCTTTCCGATCCACGTGGGCATCATCCGCGCCACCACCGCCGACCCGGACGGCAACCTGACGATGGAACGCGAGGCGCTCACGCTCGAATGCCTGTCGATCGCCACCGCGGTGCACAACAGCGGCGGCATCGTGATCGCACAGGTGGAGCGCATTGCCGAACGCGGTGCGCTCAATCCGAGGCAGGTCAAGGTGCCCGGCGTGCTGGTCGACTGCGTCGTGCTTGCCCAGCCCGAGAACCACTGGCAGACCTTCAACACCCGCTACAGCGCAGGCTACAGCGGCGAGATGCGCGTGCCCGCGAACAGCCTGGCGCCGATGGCACTGGACGAACGCAAGATCATCGCGCGGCGCGCCGCGCTGGAATTGCACGCCAACAGCGTGGTGAACCTGGGCCTGGGCATGCCCGAAGGCATCGCCAGCGTGGCAAATGAAGAAAAAGTCATCGAACTGCTGATGCTGACGACCGAGCCGGGCGTGATCGGCGGCATTCCGGCCGGGGGGCTGGACTTCGGTGCGGCCATCAACACCCAGGCGATCATCGACCAGCCCTACCAGTTCGACTTCTACGACGGTGGCGGGCTGGACATCGCCTTCCTCGGGCTGGCCCAGGCCGATGCGCACGGCAACCTCAACGTCAGCAAGTTCGGCAAGCGCCTCGCCGGGGCAGGCGGGTTCATCAACATCAGCCAGAGCGCCAAGAAGGTGGTTTTCGTCGGCACCTTCAATGCCGGCCAACTGGCGGTGCAGGTGCACGAGGGTGCGTTGCGCATTCTGCAGAACGGCACGATGCGCAAATTCGTGCGGGAGGTTGAACACCGCACCTTCAGCGGTGCCGTGGCGGCCCAACGAGGGCAGAGCGTGCTCTACATCACCGAGCGCTGCGTGTTCCGGCTCTGCCTGACCGCGCAGGGTCCTTCCCTGGAACTGGTGGAAGTCGCCCCGGGTGTCGACGTCGAACGCGACGTGCTCGCGTTGATGGATTTCGCACCCGTCGTGCGCGTGCCGCCGCTGTTGATGGACGCGCGCATCTTCGCGCCCGAGGCTATGCAACTGCGCGCCGATCTGCTGCGCCTGCCGATGGAGCAGCGCTTCAGTTTCGACGCCGCACAAGGCATCTTCTTCGCGAATTTCGAAGGCATCACGGTGCGCAGCGTGCAGGATGTGGAGCAGATCCGCGCGATGCTCGAGGCGCGCCTGCAGCCGCTGGGGCGCAAGGTGCCGGCGATCGTCGACTACGACAACTTCAACGTGCTGCCCGACGCGCTGGACGCCTATGTCGACATGGCGCATGAGGTGGCGGCGCGCCACTACAGCCGCGTTTCGCGCTACACCACGAGTGCCTTCCTGCGCAGCAAGCTGGGCGAGGCGCTGCGATTGCGCGGCGTCGCGCCCCACATCTTCGAGACTGCGCAAGACGCGCAAGGGCATCTGGACGAGGGTCGCGCCGCATGACACGAGCCGGTGACCAGCGCCGCCCCTTCAGCCGCGCCGAGCCGCGCGCCGGCAGGCCGCCCGGTTCGCAGCAGCGCCTGCCGCGGCGCTGATCAGCCCTGCCGCGCGAGTTGTTCGGCGCGCTCCTGCACCAGGGTCAGCGCGCGCAGGAATAGCTTGCGTTCGGCAACGCTGAGGGGTTCGAGCAGATACGCTTCGCGGGCCTGCGCCATCGGCACGATCCTGGCATAGAGCGTGCGTCCCGCGGGCCTCAGGCGCAGCAGGTGGCCCCGG
>JANNKS010000610.1:0-16216 GCA_031396425.1 Rhizobacter sp.
GTGCTGTCGTACAAGGCGGCAAAGGCGGCGCGGTCGCCGATGCCGCAGCGCGCCAGCAGCGCCGCCAGGCCACGGCTGCGTTCGTTCCAATCGGTGAGGGCAGCGCGCATCGGCAGTGATCGGTCCAGGTGGGGTGGGCCGGCCTCGGGAACCGGGCCGCTTCGTACAATCGAAGTCTACCCAAGCGCGCCATGCCGAGCCCCCACGAATTCATCCTCACGCTGTCGTGCCCGGACGCCAAAGGCATCGTCTACGCCGTCTCCGGCCTGTTGTTCGAAAACGGTTGCAACATCCTCGAATCGCAGCAGTTCGGCGATGTGCGCGACGAAGACAGCACCGGCCTGTTCTTCATGCGGGTTCATTTTGGCGCGCCCGAACACCTCGACTACGCCGCCACGCTGGAGCGCATGTTCACCAATGTGCGCCAGCAGTTCGGCATGGAAGCGCGCATCGACTCGCTGGCGCGCCGGCCGCGCGTGCTGCTGATGGTGAGCAAGTTCGGCCATTGCCTGAACGATCTGCTGTTCCGCTGGCAATCAGGCCAACTGGCCGTCGACATCGCCGGCATCGTGTCGAACCACCCCGACTTTGCGGAACTCGCGTCGCGCTTCGGCGTGCCGTTTCACCACCTGCCGCTGCGGCCCGGCGCAGGGGCCGAGGCGAAGCGCGCCCAGGAACAGCAGGTCGAGCACCTGGTGACCGAACAAGGCGTGGACCTGGTGGTGCTGGCGCGCTACATGCAAATCCTCAGCCCCGAGTTCTGCACCTTCCTGAAAGGCCGGGCGATCAACATCCACCACAGCTTCCTGCCCAGTTTCAAGGGCGCCAAGCCCTACTTCCAGGCGCATGCGCGCGGCGTCAAGCTGATCGGTGCGACCGCGCACTACGTCACCGCCGAACTCGACGAAGGACCGATCATCGAACAGGACGTGGCGCGCGTCGATCATTCGCTCAGCCCGGAAGACCTCACCGCCGTCGGGCGCGACGTGGAGTCGGTGGTGCTCGCGCGTGCGGTGCGCTGGCATGTCGAACACCGGGTGCTGATGAACGGCCACAAGACCGTGGTGTTCAAGTAGCCCGGCGCCGCCCGACTGATGTTGGCCTACCGGCCCCCGGCATGGTTGCCCGGCGGCCATGCCCAGACGATCTGGCCGGCGCTGACGACGGCGCGACTGGCGCGCGAGCAACCCCGCTACCGGCGCCAGCGCCTGGACACGCCCGACCATGATTTCATCGACCTCGACTGGCAGGGCGAAGACGTCGATGCACCGCTGCTGGTGCAGTTCCACGGCCTGGAAGGATCGTCGACCAGCCATTCGTCGCTGGCCTTCGCGCAGTGGGCGCGTGCGCACGGCTGGCGTTTCGTCGTGCCGCACTTTCGCGGCTGCTCGGGCGAGTTGAACCTCGCTCCGCGCGCCTACCACTCCGGTGACTTCGAAGAGGTCGGCTGGATCCTGGCGCGCATCAAGAGCCTGCACCGCGGCCGTATCGTGGCGGTGGGCGTGTCGCTCGGCGGCAATGCGCTGTTGCGCTGGACCGAAGAGGCGGGCGAGTCGGCCGGCGCGATGGTGCAGGCGGTGGCGGCGGTGTGTTCGCCGGTCGACCTGACGGCCTGCGGCCACGCGATCGGGCGCGGCTTCAACCGGCAGGTGTACACGCGCATGTTCCTGCGCACGATGAAGCCGCGCGCGCTTCTCAAGCTCGCGCAGCACCCGGGGCTGTTCGATCGCGCTGCGGTGTTGGCAGCGCGCGACCTGTACCAGTTCGACAACCTGTTCACCGCGCCTCTGCACGGTTTCCGCAACACCGACGACTACTGGGCGCTCGCGTCGGCCAAGCCGCACCTGCACCGCATCCGCATTCCCGCGCTGGTGCTCAATGCCTTGAACGATCCGTTCGTTCCGGCCGCGAGCCTGCCGCGCGCCGGCGACGTCGGCGCGCACGTGACCTTGTGGCAGCCCACACATGGTGGCCATGTCGGTTTTCCCACGGGGCCGTGGCCGGGCCGGGTGGGCACGCTGCCCGATCGGGTGATGGCCTGGATGACGCGGGTCACGTGCGGCACTTCGGGCAGGTCGCAGGGGTCGGAAAGCGCGGGCTCGCCAAGCGCCTGAACTTGCCTCACCATCGCGCCATGGATGCGATTGTCGAAGCCGCGCTGCGCAAGTGGCCGAATGTGCCGCATTGCTACGGCTGGCTCGGCCTGGACGCGCGCGGTGACTGGTATCTGCGCGACGTGCAGGCGCAGGCGTCCGGCCCGTTCCCGAGCTCCAAAGGCAGCCGCATCGAGCACGCGGGGTTGCGCGCCTTCATCGAGCGCAACTACGCCAGTGACCCGGCGGGCTGCTGGTTCTTCCAGAATGGCCCGCAGCGGGTCTATGTCGAACTTGAGCGTGCGCCCTGGGTCTGGCGGCTTGCCGAGCGCGGCGCGAACGAGGTGAGCGTGACGTCGCACACCGGGTTGGCGACTCAAGTCGAGGCCGCCTGGCTGGACGAACAAGGCCATCTGTACCTGGCCACGCCCCTCGGTCTGGGGTTGGTGCACAGCCAGGACGTGGAATTGTCGAGTCGCGTCATCGAACGCGGCGACTGGCAGGTCCACGAAGCCCCGTTCGCATCATTGGCGCGGCAGTTCGGGCACGCGCTGAGCCCGTTGGCGCAGCACGCCAGCGCACCACGCTAGCGAGTCAGGTTGGCCCGGGCCTGCGCGGAGCAACGTGCCGATTCGGCACGGCGGGCGATCGCGTTCAGCGCAAAGTGACTTCGACGCGGCGCGCCTCCGCCGCGGCCCCATCGCCGGTCGTGCTTTGCGGTTTCTTGAGTTCGATCTTGTCGGCACCGATGCCTGCGGCCACCAGCAGGTCGCGAGTGCCGATCGCACGCTGCTTGGCGAGTTCGGCGTTTGCCGCCGCGCTGCCCTTGGCGTCGTGAAAGCCCGAGATCTGCACCATCTTGCCGCCGGCCTTGATCTCTGACGCAAGAGTCTCGAGCGCCGCTTTCGCCTGCGCCGGCAATTCGGCCTTGCCGGACGCGAAATAGAGTTTCACCTGACCTGCGGTTGCAACCACGCTGGCGTCTTCCGCCTTCGCCGACTTGGCGGGGGCCGCAGCGTCGGCTTTTGGCGCGCCCGCGGTGGCGCCACCCGCGGCAGCAGGTTCTTCGAACTTGCCACCGGATTTGTTGGCCAAGTAGACCACCGCACGGCCGATCTCCAGGTCGCTGTAGTCGCCGCCGCCTTGCGCAGCCATCGCGCCCTTGCCCTTGAGTGCCGAAGCCAACAGGGCCGGGTACCCGGTGGCCAGGCGCGGCGCCCAGGCGGCGGCGTCACCCAGTTTTGGCGCACCGGCCACGCCGGCGGCGTGGCATGCCGTGCACACGGCGGCATACACCTGCTCGCCGTTCTTCATCTCGGCAGGGTTCGACGCATCCTTGATCTCGACCTTGCCCACCGGCTGCAGCCGGGCGGCCACCGCCTGCGGCGACAGGCCGTCGCTGCCCGGCGGCGGCGCGAGGTCGCGCGTCACGTAGCTCACGAGCAGCACGATCGCGAGGATCGGCACGACGAACGAAAAGATCACCGCAATAATCAGTTGCTTGGGTGTCTTGATCGGGCCTTCGTGGGGGCTGTCGTCGTGGGTGCTGAGAGCGTCGCTCATGGAATCCTCGGGTTGGCAATGATGCGTTGGTTCGTGTCTGTGAAAGTGCGTCGCGGCAATGCATTCCTCGCGCCGAGGCTCACCCAAAAAACGCGGAATTATAGGGCCGGGCCTGCGCCGGTCGGCCCCATGCGGGCGGTGCCGCAAGGGGCGCTGATAGAATCCGCGCTCCCCGCGTCCGTAGCTCAATGGATAGAGTACTGCCCTCCGAAGGCAGGGGTTGCTGGTTCGATCCCAGCCGGGCGCGCCAACCGGCCGACAAGGCGAGACGCGTTGGCCTGACGCTCTTCAGCAAGCATCGCACACGCATCGCGTCATGCCCCCGCCAGTGAGCGCACTACCCAGCCGGTCGAAGCGGGAATAGTCTGCACAACACGGTCGCGCCCGGATGGGCCTCTCGCCGAAGCAGCGAGAATCGCAGCGAGAATCGCAGCCCAGCATGAGCTCCGCCCACCCCAGCCAATTCGACCTGCTGCGCCAGCGCCGCTTTGCGCCGTTCTTCTGGACCCAGTTCCTCGGCGCGGGCAACGACAACCTGTTCAAGTTCGCGTTCACGGTGCTGGTGACCTACCAGCTTCAGGTGGCGTGGTTGCCGCCGGCCATGGCCGGGCTGGTGATCGGTGCACTGTTCATCCTGCCGTTCCTGCTGTTCTCGGCCACCAGCGGCCAGCTCGCCGACAAGTTCGACAAGACGCGCCTGATCCGATTCGTCAAGGTGCTCGAGATCGCCATCATGGCGCTGGCCGGCTGGGGCTTCATGGCCGCGAACGTGCCGCTGCTGCTCGTCTGCGTGTTCCTGATGGGCCTGCATTCCACGCTGTTCGGGCCGGTGAAGTTCGCCTACCTGCCGCAGCACCTGAACGAACGCGAACTCACCGGCGGCAACGGCATGGTCGAGATGGGCACCTTCGTCGCCATCCTGCTGGGCAATGTGGCGGGTGGCCTGTTGATCGGCCTGCCCGGCATCGGCGCGCCGCTCGTTGCCGGCGCGTGCGTGGCACTGGCGGTACTGGGCTGGGCAGTCGCGCAGATGATTCCGGCGTCGCCGTCGACCGACCCGCAGTTGCGCATCAACTGGAACCCGTTCACCGAAACCTGGCGCAACCTCGCCCTCGCGCACCAGAACATCGTCGTGTTCCGCTCGCTGCTGGGCATCTCGTGGATGTGGTTCTTCGGCGCCGTGTTCCTGGCCCAGTTTCCGTCGTTTGCGAAAGACGTTCTGCACGGCAACGAGCAGGTTGCGTCGGCCTTGCTGGTGGTGTTTTCGGTGGGCATCGGCGTGGGTTCGCTGCTGTGCGAAATGCTCAGCCGCCGTCAGGTCGAGATTGGCCTGGTGCCGCTCGGCGCGATCGGCATGAGCGTGTTTTCCATCGACTTGTACTTCGCGTCGAGAGGCTTGAGCCCGGGCAGCGGCCTGACCCTGGCGCAGTTTTTCGCCCAGCCGGCGCACTGGCGCGTGCTGGCCGACCTGGCGCTGCTCTCGTTGTTCGCGGGCCTGTACAGCGTACCGATGTACGCGCTGATCCAGTTGCGCTCCCAGCCCAGCCACCGCGCCCGAATCATCGCGGCGAACAACATCCTCAATGCGCTGTTCATGATCGTCAGCTCGATTGCGGTGGGCGCATTGCTGAAGGCCGGCGCGAGCATTCCGCAGGTGTTTCTGCTCACCGGGCTGCTCAACGCGGTCGTGGCGGTGTACATCTTCCTGCTCGTGCCCGAGTACTTGCTGCGTTTCATCGCGTGGGTGACCACGCACGTGATTTACCGCTTCGAAGTGCGCGACGAGGAACACATTCCGACCCAGGGCGCGGCGATCCTGGTGTGCAACCACGTCAGCTTCATCGACGCGGTGCTGCTGATGGCGGCCAGCCCGCGGCCGATTGCCTTCATCATGGACCACAAGATCTTCAAGATCCCGGTGCTCGGTGCGCTGTTCCGGCTCGCGAAGGCGATTCCGATCGCGTCGCAGCGCGACCATCCCGCCACCTACGAAGCCGCGTTTCGCCGCGCCCGCGAGGTGCTCGCAGCGGGTGATTTGCTGTGCATCTTTCCGGAAGGTGCGATCACCCGCGACGGCGAGCTGGGCGAGTTCAAGGGCGGCGAGATGAAGATCCTCGAAACCCACCCGGTTCCGGTGATTCCGATGGCGCTGCAGAACCTCTGGGGCTCGTTCTTCTCGCGCGTCGACGGCTCGGCGATGACGCGGCCATTCCAGCGCGGCCTGATGTCGCGCGTCGGCCTGTTGGCAGGTGCACCGCTGGCTGCGGCCGAGGTCACGCCGGCGCTCCTGCGCGAGCGGGTGGCCGCCCTGTTGGCCACCTGAACGCGGGGAGCGCTTCGAGCATGATCTTCTCGATCAGCCGCGCCGCCTGGGTTCGGTGCGTTCCATTCGGCCTGTTCATCGCGTTGCTCGCGTTGCGGGGTGCCGCACCGGACGATGGCTCGTGGGGCTTCGATCCGCGCTGGATCTACGGCGGCACCGTGCTGCTGGTGGGTGGTCTGTTGCTGTGGTGGCGGCGCGAGTACGGTGAACTGGCGGCACAGAACTGGCCCGGCTGGCGCGAGGTGGCGCTCGCTGTCCTGGTCGGCGTGGTGGTCTTCTATCTGGTGATCTGGCTCGATGCGCCCTGGATGCGGCTTGGCGAAGCCACCGCCGGGTTTCGCCCCGTCGATGCGCAAGGCCAGTTGATGTGGCCGCTGATCGTGGTGCGCTGGGTGGGCGCGGCGCTGCTCGTGCCGGTGATGGAAGAGTTGTTCTGGCGTTCCTATCTGATGCGCTGGATACAGGCGCCTCAATTCGCGCTGGTCGACCCCCGCAGCGTCGGCCTGCGCGCGGTGGTGCTGTCGACCTTCGTCTTCATGCTGGCCCACACGCTGTGGCTCTCGGCCATCCTGGCCGGGCTCGCATTCGCCTGGCTCTACATCCGCACCGGGCGGCTGTGGCCTGCGGTGATTGCGCATGCCGTCACCAACGGCATGCTTGGCGTCTGGGTGGTGCTGACCGGCAATTGGGGTTTCTGGTAGGGCCTCACTTCATCGCCTGGAGCAACTGCTGCGAACCGGCGGCGAGCAGGCGCGCGTCAGAGCCCAGGGTGACGAACCGGAAGCCCTTGGCGATGCGCGCGCTGGCCACCGCGGGCACGCCGTTGTGGATGCCCGCCACCACGCCATGCGCCTTGGCGCGGGCGACGATGTGGTCGATCGCCTGCGCGACAGGCGGGTCGACGTCGTCGAACACCGGCCGGCAGCCCAGTGCCAGCGACAGGTCGGACGGGCCGATGTAGATCGCGTCCAGGCCTTCCACCGACAGGATGTCGTCGAGGTTGTCGAGCGCCTGCGCGGTTTCGATCATCGCGAAGCGCACGATGGTTTCATTGGCACGCTGCGCGTAGTCGGGCCCGCCATACATCGTGGCGCGAATCGGCCCGTAGCTGCGTGTGCCCTTGGGCGCATAGTTGGTGTAAGCCACGAAGCGCTGCGCTTCTTCGCGCGTGTTCACCATCGGGCAGATGATGGCGTAGGCGCCGGCGTCGAGCGCCTTCATCACGATACCCGGCTCAAGCCACGGCACGCGCACGATCGGCACGGTGGCGGTGGTGGAGATGGCCTGCAGCATCGGCACCAGCGCGGCGTAGTCGATCACGCCATGCTGCAGGTCGATCGTCAGCGAATCCCAGCCCTGGTGGGCCATCACTTCGGCGGAGAAACTGTTCGGTATGGCGAGCCAGCCGTTCAGCACGGCTTGCTCGGCCTTCCACAGCGTGCGCAGGCGGTTTTCTCTCATGTCGGTTGCTCCGTCGGGGTTGGAATCGGTTCGCTGTCTTGGCCGGCGCGTGGCTCAGGCCGCAATGGCACTGACGAGGCGGCCGTGAGCGAAATATTCGCGCAAGTTGTCGAACACGCGCTGCGCCATCGCCGAGCGCGTCTCAATCGTTGCGCTCGCCACATGCGGCAACAGCACCACGTTGTCGAGCGTCATCAACTCGTGCGGCACCTGGGGTTCCTTGGCAAACACATCCAGCCCGGCGCCGGCGATCTGCCGTGCCTGCAGCGCATGGACCAGCGCAGCTTCATCCACCACGCTTCCGCGCGCGACGTTGATCAGGAAACCTTCCGGCCCAAGCGCCTCGAGCACGGCAGCGTTGATCAGGTGACGCGTTGACGCGCCGCCCGGCACGATGACGACCAGGAAGTCGGCCCAGCGCGCCAGCTCGATCAGCGAGGCTTCATAGGTCAGCGCGGCGTCGGCTGCCGGGCGGCGGTTGTGGTAGCGAATGTCCATGTCGAAGCCGGCGGCGCGACGCGCAATCGTCTTGCCGATGCGCCCCAGACCGACGATGCCCAGACGCTTCCCGCTGACACGCCGCTGCAACGGGTAGGCAGCCTTGGGCCACTCACCGCGCCGCAGGTAACGCTCCGACGCGCCCATGCCGCGCGCCACATCGATCATAAGGCCGATGGCCAGATCGGCGACGCAGTCGTTCAGCACATCGGGCGTGTTGCCCACCAGAATGCCGCGCCGGGCGGCTTCGGCGAGGTCGATCTTGTCGACGCCGACGCCGAAGCTCGAGATCACTTTCAACGACGGGCACGCGGCCATCAGCGCACCGTCGGCGAAGCCGCCGGTGGCCAGGCCGACGAATTCGGACCCGTGCGCTGCGAGGAACGCCTTCGGGTCGGCTTCATCGACGAGGCGACGCAGGTCGAAGGTGTCGGCAAGCTGCTTCTCAAGCACCGGCATCAGGCGGCCGTACTGCAGGACCTTGGGCTTCATTACAGGCTCCAGTGGTCGAGGCGCATCGACGCGGGGGTGGACGAGGCGCTTCGGTTCGATTCTCAGAGCGTGATCATGCCCGACGCGGCGGGCTGGCCGGGGCCGGGTTTTCGCGCGCTGTCAGCGTGGCTTGAACCGGTTCCGCAGCGCACCCTGCAACGCCATCCTGCGCTTGACCATCGGATAACATTCCCGCACAGCGACCCGCCACGTGCCAGCCGTCACTACCCCCACCATCGTTTTCGAACGCCTGCTGCTCACCGGCGCCGCCGGTGGCTTGGGGCGCGAGTTGCGGCCGCGCCTGAAACCGCATTGCCGCTGGCTGCGCGTGAGCGACATCGCCGATCTTGGCGCCACGGCGCCGGGCGAGGAACTGATACCCGCGCGCCTGGAAGACAAGACTGCCGTGCACGACCTGCTGGCCGGCGTGGACGCCGTGGTGCACCTGGGCGGCGTGTCGACCGAACAGCCGTTCGAGGTGGTTCTGCCGGCCAACATCGTCGGCGTGTTCCACCTCTACGAAGCGGCGCGCCAGCACGGCGTGCGGCGCATCGTGTTCGCCAGCTCGAACCATGTGACCGGCTTTTACGCGCAGAACGAAGTGATTGACCCGACGCTGCCGATGCGCCCCGACGGCTACTACGGCTTGAGCAAGGCATTCGGCGAAAACCTGGCCCGCTTCTATTTCGACCGCTACGGGATTCAAACGGTGTGCCTGCGCATCGGCTCGTCGTTCCCGGAACCGAAGGACCGCCGCATGCTCGCCACCTGGCTGAGCTACGACGACCTCGAGCGCCTGGTGGTGGCCAGCCTGACGGCGCCGGTGGTCGGCCACAGCGTGATCTATGGCATGTCGGACAACGCCACGACCTGGTGGGACAACACCTCAGCGCGCCACATCGGTTTCGTGCCGCGCGACAGCTCCGAACCATTTCGCGCCGCCGTTCAAGCGCGTCAGCCGACCTTGAACCCAGACGACCCGGCAGTGCGCCTGCAGGGTGGTGGGTTCGTCACCAAGGGGCCGTTCGATTGATGTTGGTGCCACGCTGATGCAGCCGGCGGGTCTGCCCGGCCTGTCGCGCTGCTGTAGGCGGTATCACGACTCCGATGCGGTCCCACGCCTTCCAGCACGCTCGACCGCATGACCACCATCGTCTACGTTTCGAACGCCGACAGCGGCGACATCTCGGTGCTGCACTTGAACGCCGACAGCGGCGCACTGACGCTGCGGCAAAGTTTTGCCACCGGCGGCAAGGTGATGCCGCTGGCGATCAGCCCGGACCGGCGCTTCCTTTACGCTTCGTTGCGCGACGAGCCGGCGCGCGTGTTGAGTTGCAGCATCGAGCCGGGCAGCGGGCGGCTGCAGCGTCTGCATGACGCGCCCCTGCCGGCAAGCGCGTGTTTCATCGCGCTGGACCGCAGCGGCCGCTGGCTGATGAGCGCTTCGTACGGCGGCCACCGCATCGGCGTCAACCCCATCGACGGCGAGGGCCGGGCCCAGCCCCCACTTCACTCGCTGGCCACCGAGCCGAATGCGCATTGTTTTCGCACCGATCGCTCGAACCGATTCGCCTTCGCCGCCTGCCTGGGCGGTGACAGCGTGATGCAGATGCGGTTCGACCCAACGAATGGGCACGTGACTCCCAACGCGATTGCGCGCTTTGTGGGACGCCCCGGCGCCGGCCCACGCCACCTGGAGTTTCACCCTGACGGCCACATCGCCTACCTGCTCAACGAACTCGATGCCAGCATCGACACTCTGGCGCTGGACGAGGCCACCGGTCAATTGAGCGCGCTGCACAGCGTCACGCTGCTGCCGCCCGAGTTCCACGGCGAGCCTTGGGGTGCGGACCTGCACATCGCCGCGGACGGCCGCCGCCTCTACGCCTGCGAGCGGCGCAGCAGCACGCTGAGCGTGTTTGATGTCGACCCGCGAAGCGGGGCGTTGCAACCCTTCGAGCGGCTGCCCACCGAGACCCAGCCACGCGGCTTCAACATCGACGCTTCGGGCAGGCACCTGGTGGTGGCCGGGCAGTTGTCGAACCGGGTCACGGCTTACAAGATCGATGCGATGAGCGGCAAATTGCGGGCCGCACACTCGCTTGCGGTGGGCAACAATCCGAACTGGGTCGAGATCGTCGATCTGGCCTGAACGTGTCGACCGATTGACGCCACCGACACGCCCCCGAAACCCCGCCATGACCCGCCCCAGCCCACCCGAACCATTGTTCATCCGCATGCATGTGGACGACAACGTGGCGATCGTCGCGAACGATGGCGGCCTGCCCGCCGGCACAGTATTCCCCGACGGCTTGCGCCTGCTCGACAAGGTGCCGCAGGGCCACAAGCTCGCGCTGGTCGACATTCCCGCTGGCGCGCCGGTGCGGCGCTACAACGTGATCATCGGCTATGCCCTCGGCGCCATCGCCGCCGGGCGCTGGGTGCACGAATGGTTGCTGCGTTTGCCCGCAGCGCCCAATTTAAACGACCTGCCGATGGCCACGCTCAAGCCGGCGCCGCTGGCGCCGCTCGAAGGCCACAGCTTCCAGGGCTACCGCAACGCCGACGGTTCGGTGGGCACGCGCAACCTGCTCGCCATCACGACCACCGTGCAGTGTGTGGCCAGCGTGGTCGACTTTGCGGTCAGGCGCATCCGCGAGGAGCTGTTGCCGCACTATCCGAACGTCGACGGCGTGGTCGGCCTGGAGCACAGCTACGGCTGCGGCGTGGCGATCGACGCGCCCGACGCGGTGGTGCCGATCCGCACGCTGCGCAACATCAGCCTGAACCCGAACTTCGGCGGCGAGGTGATGGTGGTGAGCCTGGGCTGCGAAAAGCTGCAACCCGCCCGACTGCTGCCGCCGGGCGCCATGCCTATCGTCGACCAGCGCGGCGGCGTGCCCGGCACTGCGGGCAGCGCCGCCCCGGAACTCGACGTGGTGTGCCTGCAGGACGATCATCACGTCGGCTTCATGTCGATGATCGACGCCATCCTCACCGCTGCCCGGCCCCACCTGGAGCGGCTCAATGCGAGGCACCGCGAAACCTGCCCGGCGAGCGAACTGGTGGTGGGCGTTCAATGCGGCGGAAGCGACGCGTTTTCCGGCGTCACTGCCAACCCGGTGGTGGGCTTTGCCACCGACCTGCTGGTGCGCGCCGGCGCAACCGTGATGTTTTCCGAAACCACCGAAGTGCGCGACGGCATTGCGCAACTCACCGCCCGCGCTGCGACCCCGGAAGTGGCGCAGGCGATGGTGCGCGAAATGGCCTGGTACGACGCTTACCTGCAGCGCGGCTCGGTGGACCGCAGCGCCAACACCACGCCGGGCAACAAGGCGGGCGGCCTGTCCAACATCGTGGAGAAAGCGATGGGCTCGATCGTCAAGTCGGGCACCGCGCCGATCTCGGGCGTTCTGGCGCCCGGCGAGAAGTTGCAACACAAGGGCTTGATCTATGCCGCCACACCGGCGAGCGATTTCATCTGCGGCACACTGCAGCTCGCTGCCGGCATGACCCTGCACGTGTTCACCACGGGCCGGGGCACGCCCTACGGTCTGGCGCACTGCCCGGTCATCAAGGTCGCGACACGGACCGACCTGGCGCGCCGCTGGCACGATCTGATGGATGTGAATGCGGGCGTGATCGCCGATGGCAGCGCCAGCATCGAAACGGTCGGCTGGCAGTTGTTCCATCGGATGCTCGAAGTGGCGAGCGGCCGCAAGACCTGGGCGGAAGAATGGAAGTTGCACAACGCATTGGTGTTGTTCAATCCGGCGCCCGTCACCTGACGCTCTGGCGCCGCGCTGCCGCACGCGTGGCGTTGTGGGGCGGCGTGGCGCTGATCGCGGCATGCGCTGCCACGCCACCCGCGCAGCGCGACGGCCCACCCGCGAAGATTCCCGCCGAACTCGGCAGCCTGCGCGACGCCGAACCCCGCGCGGAACCCATCCGCACCGGCGGGCCGAACCGCCCGTACGAGGTGTTCGGGCGCGACTACGTGCCCATCACCCAGGACGTGGCGTTCCGTGAACGCGGCCTGGCATCATGGTACGGGCGCAAGTTCCACGGCCGCCGCACCGCGAACGGCGAGGTGTACGACATGTTCGCGATGACCGCGGCGCACCCGACGCTGCCGATCCCGAGCTACGCCCGCGTCACCAACCCGGCGAACGGCCGCACAGTCGTTCTGCGCATCAACGACCGCGGCCCGTTTCACGCCGGCCGCATCGTCGACCTGAGTTACGCGGCGGCGTACAAGCTCGATCTGCTGCGCGGCGTGGCGCCAGTCGTGCTGGAGCGCATCACTTTCAGCGAGATTCGCAGCGGCGTGTCGCAGCGAACAGGCAGCTCGGTGGTGCCGATGTCCGCTGGAGCATCGCCGCCGGGTGCCGACGCAGAGTCGACGCTGGCGCAGATGGCACCGTACGCGGCCGCGGACCCTGCCTCCCCACAGGTTTCAGCGAACGAAGCCGCAACGCCTGTGTTGGACCCCTCGCCCGGACCGGGATTCTGGATTCAGCTCGGTGCCTTTCGTCTGACCGAAGGCGCGCATTCCTTCCGTCGCCGCGTGGCGACCGAGTTGGAGTGGCTCGAACCCTTGCTGATTGTCTTTCGCGATGAGCCGCTGTTCCGGCTGCAGGCCGGCCCCTTCGAAAACCGCGCCAGGGCGCAACGCGCGGCAGAGCGGATTCGTGACTCCTTGAAGCTGGTGCCGGTCGTCGTCGAGCGGCAGTAGTTTGGGCACATCGCCCGCGCAACGAGGCAGTTCGGTGGGCGTTCAATCGGCTGAGGCTGGCTCGACCTTGGCCCATGCGATGACGCAGCGTTCTTCGTGACAGAACGACTGCACCGTGACCGTGGCGGGTCCCTCAGGGGTCGGGATGGTGGTGGTGCATCGATCATGATGCAGGCCCGCGGTGAAGGTGTCGGGGGCAATCGATAAACCGCTGCCGATGGCTTTCAGGCAGGCTTCCTTGCGGGTCCAACCGGTCAGGAAGGCGTGGTCTCGTTGCGCTGTGCCGGTGGCATCCAGGCTCCGGCACTCGACAGCGCTGAAATTCCGTTGCGCGAAGGTCATGGCGTCGGGCATGCAGCGCAGCATTTCGACGTCAACGCCGATCTCGCCGCGCGGCGCAATCAGTATCACGGCGATGTCTTCACTGTGACTCAGGTTGAATGCACAGCGCCTTGGCGGATAAAGGGCAGGTTTGCCGAAAGGGCCCTGGTCGAAGTTGAGGTTCTCGGGCCGAGTGTGGCAATACCGTGCCAGGACCTGGCGCAAGCCGACATGTGCAGCCATGTAGCGGCGCTGGTCACGTTCGAAGACGAAGCGCGCTGCTTTTTCTCGTTCCGCTACCGAAACACTGGCAAGCTCCTGGTTCGAAGGCCAACGCAGGAGTTCGAGGCACCACAACTCGGTCTGCAGCCCCACTTCGGACGGCAGGTCGAGTGCGACAGGTGCCATCAGGGGCAAGTCGGTCCGGGCCGATCAGCCATGCGCCTGGCTGGTGACGTTCGAGGCCTGGGGCTTGACGGCTGACATATCGCCAGCCGCATCGTCCGCAGCCCGGGGGGGGAAGAACCGCCACAACAGCAAACCGGCGGCAAAGGTCAGCAGGTTGAGCATCGCAATATCACCGTTGTCGTAGTCGGGAGGTTGGGGCAAGACGGGCAGGGTCCAGTTGGAGAACTGCATCGAAACGCACATGATGATGACAGCGAGCGCACTGCGGGTCCGGAAGTACAGCCAGACATAGATCGGAGCCATCGCAAACCAGCTGAGCGCCAGCGACTCAGGCGTCAAGCCGTACGAAACGAGGAATCGGGTGAAGATCAGCGGCACGTAGCTCAGGCCCCAGAAAACGCCGATGGCCAATGAGGCTTTGACCGGCGAATAACCGGCCGCCAGCAGACGTGGCAAGACAAAACCGATCCAGAACAACTCGTCGCACAGCGCAACGATGCTGAACAGTGCGATGTAGTTGTAGACCGAGTGAAAGCCGATCCAGTGCGGCCGGTCGATCACGATGTTGGTGCCGCTGATCCAGTCGTTGAGCGGAATCGCCAGGATGATCAAGGGAAAATTCCAAAGAATCGCGAAGACGATCCATCCGCGGTTCTGTGGCAGCCTCAAATAGGGTCGCACCAGCTCGCGCACGGCCGCCGAACCACCAAACCACGCCGCCAGCGAAACCGCCAGCAAGCCGTTCAGCAGAAAGACCTTGCTGCGAAAGACCTGCCCGAGCACACCGAAATAAACCAGCATGTGCAAGGCGTATTGGGCCATCACCGAGACGACAACGATGAGCCAGACCTGTTGCAGCGGTGAATGAATGCGAAGCGGGTTCATGTATGGAGTCGAAAAGTTTGGCGATACGGAGCGTCCTGTCGCGGTGACTCAAGCACGGCCATGCGACCAGCCACAAAGGCCGAGCCGGCTGCGTACCACGAGGCCGCGCAATGCCGACGAGCGGCCGGCATCGGTGCTGATGTCCTCGACGAAGTCGGCCCAATTGGCCCGAGTGATGCCGTTGATCGATACGGTGATCGAGGTCGAGAGGATTTTTGCGGTATGCCACCACCCGCAGGGAACGAACAGCGTTTCGCCGGGATAGAGTTTGAAGCGCACCCCTTTGGCCTGCGCGAATTTCGGGAAGCGTTGCAGGTCCGGAAGATCTGGGTCGTCAACCTTCGACTTGTTGTCCAACCCCGCTTCGCCTCGGTACATGTATTCGAGCTGGTCGGGTGCGTACACCAGGTACTCCTTTTCACCCTGCAGCTGCATCAGGAAGGCGTGCAGGTGGAACTGGTCGTAGTGCAGAACCGGAAACTTCGCGCCCGCTCCGCCGATATAGAGCTCGAACGAGCGCCAATGCCGGATGTACCGCATCGCCGGCGATTCGAGCCAGTTGCCCTGCGTGCACAGGGGAATGGGATCGATGTCGGCCTGCACCGCGGGCGGCCAGTGCTCCAGCAACTCGTTGCGCAGGTACGGCGCCGGCGATGCTGCCGATGAGTTTTCGATGCGGTCAAGCAGTTCGGCCATGCGCCAGGTTTTCTGGTCGACCTGCACTTCGCGGTCGCCGTACTCGCGGCGGAAAAACTCGATACTCCATTTCTTGCGTGCTGGCCAATGGTCGAACGCGCCCTTGATGACGACGGGCTTGGAGCCATTCGCGTATTCGGATTCGAATCGGCCCGCGCCGAGTTCGTTCCAGTCTAATCGATCGATCAAATTGTTCATTGGAAATTCACCGCCCGCGTCAGGTGGAAACTGCAATTCAGCGCGAAGACTTCAGCGCGAGCCCAGGGTCGATTTGAAACTCGCGATCAAACGACCCGCCAGGCTCGCGCTTGGTTTGGCCTTGACAGGCTGCACCGACTTCGAATCGACATGTTTGGCCGCAGCGATGGACGCGAGTGATTCAAAGATCATTTCGCGCAATTCGAATCTCCGCCCGAGCTGGTGTTGCATTTCGGCCAGGGCCTGCATCGCCAGCAGAGAGTGGCCGCCGAGGTCGAAGAAGTTGTCCGACGGCGTGATTCCGGAGACGCCGAGGAGCCGGCCCCAGATTTCGGCGATGCCACGTTCCTCGGCCGTGTGCGTCGCAAGGTCGACCGTGGTCGATGTGGTGTCTCGAGTCTCCGGAGCGGGCAAAGCGGCGCGATTGATTTTGCCGTTGGGCAGCAGGGGCAGCGCGTCGAGCCAGACGAAGTTCTGGGGCACCATGTACTCGGGCAGCGTCTGGCGCAGCCGCTCGCGCAGTTGCGCCGTTGCGATCTGCTC
>JANNKS010000644.1:0-9400 GCA_031396425.1 Rhizobacter sp.
TCTTGGAGATGAAGCCGATCGAGCGCACCGCCATCGCCAGCACACCGGCGAGCGCGCCCAGGCCGACCGCGGCGACGAACACCAGGCCCCACACCACCTCGTGCACCGAACGCGACAAGGTCATCAGCACCCGGCCGAACAGGTAGGTGGCGCGCCCCAGCGGCGAGATGTTGCCTGCCCCCAGCCATGCCACCGGAATCGCCATCAGCGCGCCCAGCAGCGTGGCCAGCGTGGCCATCAGCACCGTCTCGAGCGTGGCGTCCCACAGGCTGGGCAGGATGCTCAGGTCGAAATCGATGAAACGCCACGCCGCCTTCGCCACACCCGCAACGCTGATGCGGCTCCAGTCGGTGTCGCCCACCACGATGGCTTCGACGCTCCAGGCCACCACCGCCGCGACAACGAGGTAGATCGCATACCGCAGCGTGCGCGTGCGGCGCCGCGCCGCCGCCAGCGCCTCGATGCGGTCGTCGTGGTTGCGTGAGGCAAGCACCGCGCTCATGCTCAGAGCACTTCCATCGAGTAGATGTCGTTCAGCACCGCCTTGTCGATGCGCGCCGGCGGGCCGTCGAACTTCTTGACGCCGTCCTGCAGGCCGATCACGCGGTCGCAGAACTCGAGTGCCAGGTCGACGTCGTGGATGTTGCACAGCACCGGCACCTGGAATTCGCGCGCGATGCCGCGGATCATGCCCATGACTTCGCGCGAGATCTTCGGGTCGAGCGCCGAGGTGGGTTCGTCCACCAGCAGCAGCTTCGGGCTTTGGATCAACGCACGCGCAATGCCCACGCGCTGGCGCTGGCCGCCCGAGAGGGCATCGGCGCGTTTGTCCATGTGCTCGATCAGGCCGACGCGGTCGAGCAGACGCACTGCGTTGGCGATGTCTTCTTTCGAGTAGGCCCGGAACAGGCTGCGCAGGTTGCCCATGTAGCCCAGGCGGCCGGTGAGCACGTTGTCGATCACGCTGAGCCGATCGATCAGGTTGAACTCCTGGAAGATCATGCCGATGTTGCGGCGCTGGCGGCGCATCGCGTCTTCGTCGAGCTTGAGCAGATCCTTGCCGTCGAAGATCACCTGGCCCGAGCTGGGTTCGACGAGCCGGTTCACGCAGCGGATCAGCGTGGACTTGCCCGCGCCGCTGGGCCCGATGATGGCGACGAACTCCTGGGGCCCGACGTCGAAGGCCACGCCCTTGAGCACTTCCTTGCCTGAGGCGTAGCTGACCCGAAGGTCGCGCACCTCGAGCACGGCCACTGCGGCCGCGGCTGCGGACTGCAACACGGCGCTCATCAGCAGCCCTTACTTGGTGGCTTCGCGGACGATGTTGTAGTCGGCATCGACCATCTTGACGACTTTCTCCGACTTCACGTTCGCGAGGTACTTCTTGCCGTCTTCGTTCTGGTCGACGAGCAGGAAGGTGTCGGCGATTTTCTTCTTCAGGTCGTCGCACAGCGTGTTGCGGTAGACGAACGGGTCCTGCGGAATCAGCGGTGAATACCAGAGGTAGTTGAAGTCTTCCTGCTTCACCTTGCCGGCGTTCACGGTTTCCATGAAGCGGTGGCTGGCGACGAACGCGGCGTCGACCTTGCCTTCCGCGACGGAAATCGACGAAAGATCGTGGCCGCCCGAATACACCACGCGCGAGAAGTAGGTCTTCAGCGCCGGCACGTTGGCCTGTTTCGGGAACACGTTCTCGGGCACCAGGCCGCCCGAGGTGCTGGCCGGGTCGACCAGCGCGAGCACCGAACCCTTCAGCGACGCGACGTCGGTGAACTTGCTGCCCTTCTTGGTGATCAGCACCGCCTTGTAGCCCGGGCCGGCGTCCTGGATGCCGTTCTTCAGACGCGAGTAGGTGCCGAACACCTCGACCGTCGGGTCCTTGCCCTTGGCGATCACGTAGGCCTCGGGGCCGAGCACCGCCACGTCGACCCACTTGCCGAGCAGCGCTTCGATCACCGACGAGTAAGAGGTCGGCATGTAGAACTCGATCTTCTTGCCGGTGTTCTTGCTCAGCTGGTCGAGGATGGGCTTGTAGTAGCCGAGTTCGCGCAGCGAATCCTGCGTGGGCACGAGCGAGAACTTCAGCACCTTCGGGTCTTCGCACTTGGGCTGCGCGAACGAGGGTGCGGCGAGGGCCAGCGCTGCAGTCGCGACCATCAGGGCCCGGGGAATCCGAAACTTCAACATGTCTGTCTCCTGCTGTTGCGGTTTGAAGATGCGAAACCGGGCGCTCTTGGCGGCACCTCGGAAACGGGGGAACGCGCTACGGCACGATGGCAGCGCGCAGCACCTTGCGGTCGGCAGCGTCCTGCATCGCCTGAGCCACCTCGCCCAGACCGTACTTGCCGTCCACCAGTTCGTGGAACGGAAAACGCCTGCGGTTCACGGTGACGAAGTCGAGCGCCTCGATCAGATGGCGCGGGTGGTAGTTGTGCACGCCGCGCAGCGTGATCAGCTTGCGCAGGATCTGGTTCACGTCGATCTTCACGAACGAATCGGGGTTGACCACGCCGCCCAGCACATAGTGGCCGCCGGTGCGCAGCATCTGGATGCCCGCCGGAATGACCTCCGGGTAGCCGCAGACTTCGATCACTGCGTCGGCGCCTTCGGGTTTGCACAACGCCTTGACCTGCTTCACCAGCGCCGCTTCGCTCTGCGCCGACGGGTCGAAGACATGGTCGCAGCCGAACTTGAGCCCGAGCGCGCGCCGCGACGCCACCGTGTCCAGCCCGATCACCAGCCGCGCGCCGCGTGCCTTTGCGATCGCGCAGGCGTACAGGCCGAGCAGGCCCAGGCCTTGCACCACCACCGAGTCGCCCATGCGGATCTCGGCTTTTTCGGTCACGCAGATGACGGTGGCCACGCCGCAGTTCACCGGCGTGGCTTCTTCATCGGTCAATTCATCGGGCAGGCGCAAGATCCAGGAGCGGGGCAGGATGTAGCAGAACTGGCCGAAGCCGCCGTGATGATGCGGCTCGGTCGTGACCGCCATGTGACCGTACTTGTCGACGCCGGGCGACTTCTGCGGCAGGTCCAGCACCTCGGTGTGGTAGTTGTCGCCGGGAATGAAGTACTCGCTCCAGGTGATGCGGTCGCCCTCGCGCAGCGGGTCGCCGCGCATGTCCTTCACGACACCCGCGCCCAGCTCGACGATCGTGCCGATGATCTCGTGGCCCAGTACGCCCGGCGTCGGGTTGGGCCGGTGGCCGAGGTAGCTGTGGATGTCGCTGCGGCAGATGGTGCACATGCGCACCTTCACCAGCACTTCGCCCGGCTTGCACGGGCGGATCGGGAACATCCGCAGCGCAAACGGCGCATTCGGCTCGTCGTAGACGGCGATCTGGCCTTCGCGCACCGCGCCCATGATCAGAGCGTGCCGTTGATCGCGAAGTCGAAGATCTGGTAGCTCTTCAGCGTCTCACCCGCGGCTTTCGCCTTGTAGGCGCCGTTCAGCGGCCGGTTCAGGATGAACGGCACCTTGGTTTCCGAGACGCCGCCGTGGGTGCGCAGCCGGTGCCCCTTCAGACCGCTCAGGTCGTGGTTCTTCGCCGAGCCGCCGATGCAGACGTCGTGGCGCGACACCACCGCGACGTCGCCCTCGCGGTCCGGCGGCATGTCGAACAGGCGGCAGGCGGTGGCCTTGTCGAGCGCCATCTCGATGCCGTCGATGCCGCCGATGTGGTCGATGATCTGGCGGTCGCTCACCCGGCCGCGCGACCAGACGCGCACGAAGCCGCCGAGCGCGCCGTGGTGGGCGACAAAGGCGTCGGTGATCGGGCAGATCACGATCGTCTCGTCCTTGCCGAACTTCGCGTCCAGGATGTCCTGCAGCCAGATCACGTTCGGCTCGCCGGCGGCGTTGCTCTTGTCGTTCATGCCGTGGTCGGCGGTGAGCGCGACGGTGGCGTCGAGCGCGGCGAGGCGGCCGACGCAGTCGTCAAGCTTGCGGTAGAAATCGCGCGCACCCTGCTCGTTCGGCGCCCACTTGTGCTGCACCCAGTCGGTGAGCGAGAGGTAGAGCAGGTCGGGCCGGCGCTCCTTCAGCAGCTTGATGCCGGCTTCGAGCACGAACAGGCTCAGCTCCATCGAGTACATGCCGGGCTTTTCCATGCCCAGCCATTGCAGCGCGTTCTCGATGCCGTTCTCGGCGAGCGTGCACTTCTCGACGAACTCGGTCGAGAACGACACGTGGCCCTGGCTCACGTCGAGCCCCTTGCCGAGCTGCCTGCGCAGTTTGTCCTTCGCGGTGATCGACACCACCTTGGCGCCGGCCTGCGCGAATTTGGTGACGATGGAGTCGCCGCGCAGCAGCTCCGGGCCCGTCATCACGACCGGCTGCCAGGTCGCCGTGTCGAGGTAGAAGTTGCCCGAGATGCCGTGCTTCGCCGTCGGCGTGCCCGTGATGATGGACATGTTGTTCGGGCACGTGAACGACGGCATCGACCCGTCGACGACCGTGGCGAAGCCCTTCTCGACGAAGCGCGCGATGTTCGGGATCGAGCCGTCGGCGAGGAACTGGCGCAGGTAGGCCGGGTCGCCGCCGTCGATGCACACCACCACCACCGGCCGCAGCGGCCAGCGATAGGAAGTGCCGTTCACGCTCACGGATGTTGCTGTCATGTCTTGGGTTGGCAGTGGGGAATCGGGTTCGAGCGTCATGCGCGTGGGCGCGCGAGTGCCTTGTGCAGCCGCTCGCGGCTTTGCAGCACGTGTTCGGTGAGAAGCCGCTCGGCGAGTTTCTCGTCGCGTTGTGACACGGCGTTGACGATCGCTTCGTGTTCACGCGTCGACACCGGAATGTTCTCGGTGCTGCGCGAGATCGTCTCGCGGCGGTACAGGTCGAGTTCGTTCACGACGCGGCGGTAGTGGTTCAGCAGTGCCTGGTTGCGCGCCGCGCGCGCGAGCAGCTCGTGGAACTCGACGTTCAGCACGAAATAGGCCTCGGCCTTGCGCGTCTTGTCGTGCGCGGCCATCTTCTTCACCACCGCGCGCAGCTGCTCCACCTGTTCAGCGTCGATGCGCTGCGCGGCCAGCTTGCCGATCAAGCCCTCGAGCGCCGCGCGCACTTCGTAGATCTCGTTCGCCTCTTCGAGCGACACCTGGCGCACGAACACGCCGCGGTTCTTCTCCACCCGCACCAGCCCGGCCTGGTCGAGCGCGCGAAACGCTTCGCGCACCGGACCGCGCGACACACCCAGCGAGCCGGCGATGTCGGCTTCATTGAGTTTCGTGCCCACCGCGATCTCGCCCGAAACGATCTGCCGCTCGAGTTCGCGTTGCGCCAATGTGGCGAGCGAGTTCTCACGCAGCATTTCGATCGTGGCAGTGGCGGGCGGGCGTTTTTGCGGGTCGGACTGCAAGGGCACTCCTTCGGGTGGGGTGAGGCAGCGAGTGGACGGATCGTAGATTGCGCTTTGCAGATTGTCAACTAAATACCAAAGCACCTCGATCCAAGGCCGGATCGCGACCAAATGAGGCACCCGCTGCTCGGCGTCTGGTCTGCCCGGCTCATGGCGGATCGAAGCGCACGCCGCGGGTTTGCGCGCGCAGGCGCGGGTCGCGCGAGGTCACGGTGAGCGGGTGGCCTTCCAGCGCCTCGATACAGCGGGCCAGCGTATGCTGTTCCAGGCGCTGCATCGCCTCTCGGGTGTAGAAAGTCAGGTGCGGCCACAGCATGACGTTGTCCATCGCGTAGAGCGCCGACAACGGGTGTCCGCTCCTGGCCAGGGGCTCGCGCCCGTAGACGTCGAGCGCCGCACCGGCGATGCGCTGTTCCTGCAGCGCGGCGAGCAAGGCCGCCTCATCGACGATCTCGCCGCGCGACACGTTCACCAGGCTGGCGCTTTGCTTCATTCGGCGCATTTCGGCCGCGCCGATCAGGCCGCGCGTGTCCGCGTTGAGCACGCAATGCACTGATACGAAGTCGCACTCCTCGAGCATCGCACCCAGGTCGGTGCGGCGCTCGGCGGGCATGTCTGGCGCATGCGGGTCGTAGCCCAGCACGCGCATGCGGAAAGCCCCGGCCATGCGTGCCATGCAGCTGCCGATGCGCCCCACCCCTACGAGGCCGAGCGTCTTGCCGGCCAGATCGCTCGCGAGCCAGCGCGCTTCGGGCCAGGCCCAGCCATCCTGCTGCATCACGTGCTGGATCGGCTTGAAGCGCTTGGCCAGCGCCATCACCAACGCGAACGCGCCTTCGGCGACGGTTTCTTCGGCATAGTCGGGAACGTTGACGACCGGAATGCAGCGTTCGCGCGCCGCATCGATGTCGATCGCGTCGATGCCCACGCCATACTTCACGATAGCGCGCAGGCGCGTGGCGCGCTCGATCACGGCACGGCTGATGCGGGCATAACACATCAGCAGCAGATCGGCATCGGCGACTTCATGGGCCAGCGTCGCCTCACTCACACCGTCAGGAAGCACCACCAGTTCGGCGCCCATTTCGCGAAGACGCGCGTCGACCAGCGTCATCTCGAGTTCACGGTCGGTGCGCACGATCTTCCAGGTCTTGCCCATCGGTTCACCTCCAGCCTGAACCATGACACCGTGGCCGATTCATGAAAATCGCAGTGCCACCACGCCCGCCATGATCACCCCTGCCCCGGCAGCGCGCTGCACGCCGAAGCGTTCCTTGAGCACCCACACGCCCAAGGCGGACGCGAACAGCACCGAAGTCTCGCGCAGCGCCGAGACCGACGCCACCGGCGCCTTCGTCATCGCCCATAGCGCAATCGTGTACGAACCCATCGATGCCGCACCGCCGAGCGCGGCGAGCGGCCAGCGCCGGCGTGCGTAGTCGAGGATGGCACGGCGTCCGGCAATGTCGCGCCGGAAATAGACCAGCGCCGGGTAGGGAAACCCGTCGAGCACGAACAGCACCATCACGTAGCTCACCGCCAGGTGCCCGGCCGCGACGGTGGCGCGCACCCCGGTGCCGTCGACGAAGGTGTAGGTCGCGATGACGCAGGCGTTGGCGAGCGCGAAGCCCAGGGCGCGCCGGTGATGCAGCGCTTCGCCGGGCTGCGACAGGCCGACCAGCAAGACCCCCGCGGTCACCGCGAGCACTCCGATCCAGGCCAGCGGCGAGAGGCTCTCGCCCAGCACGAACGAGCTGCCCAACGCCACCAGCAAGGGCGCGCTGCCGCGCATGATGGGATAGGTCATGCCCAGGTCCCCGTGTTTGTAGGCACCTGCCAGCGTGATGTAGTAAGCGACGTGGATCAGCAGCGAAGCGGCGATGAAGGGCCAGGCCACCGGAGGCGGCAAGCCGACCACCAGCAGCGGCGGCAGCGCCACTAGCGCGCCGAGAAAATGCACCAGGGCGGTATCGACCTCCTTGTCGCCGCTCGACTTGACCAGCGTGTTCCAACCCGCGTGCAGCACAGCGCCGCACAGAACCGCCAGCACCACCGGCCAGGTCAAACCCATGCGCGCGCCTTCTCGCGGCGCAGTGCGGTTGTGGCCCGCGCAGCGGCCTCGTGCCTCATCAGCCGTCCAGCGGGGCCAGCACCGAGGTACGGATGCGCGTCGCGCTCAGCGCGCCGGCCGACTCGAGGATCGGGTAGGCGATCGAACACAGGTGCGAATTGATCCGCTTGAGGTCGCTGATCAGGTCCAGGTGAAGCGAGCTGGTTTCGATGCTTTGCGGCGTGTTGTCCTGCAGCCGCGCCAGGTGATTCGCGGCGTATTCGAACTGCAGGTCGCGAAAGCGCGCTTTTTCTTCGAGCAGGCGGCGCGCGTCGCGCACATTGCCGTCGAGGAACACGCTCATCGCCAGGCGCAGGTTGGCGAGCAAGCGCTCGTGCAGATGGCACACCTCGGCGAAGCCGGCGTCGGACAGGCGCCGATTCGGGCGGATCTTCTTGTCTTCGATGTCCTGCAACACGCGTTCGATGATGTCGCCGATCTGCTCCATGTTGATCGTGAACGCCACCACGTCGGGCCAGCGCCGGCTTTCCTCTTCCGACAGGGCCTCGCGCGAGATTTGCGTCAGGTAGAGCTTGATGTCGGTGTAGAGCTCGTCGACCGTGTCGTCCATCCGGCGCAGGCGTTCGGCGAGCGGGAGGTCGTTGTCGCGCAGCACCGGGACGATGCCGCGCAACATCGTTTCCACCACGTCGGCCTGGTGCAGGGCTTCGCGCGCGGCGCAGCTGATCGCGAGCGACGGCGTGTCCAGCGCCGACGGGTCGAGGTGCGTGTGGCGCTGCGACGCCGGCGCCGGCGGGTCGACCAGCCAGCGCTGCAGCGCCCGTGCGGCCGGGCCGGTGAGGCCGATGAACGACAAGGCCATCGTGACGTTGAACCCGAGGTGGAACATCACGATCTGCTGCTGCAGTTCGGCACCCGCACGTTGCAGCCACGGCAGCGCATGAGGCAGCAACGGGATCACCAGCAGGCAACCGACCAGTTTGAAGACCAGGTTGCCGATGGGCAGGCGGCGTTCGGCCAGGCTGGCCTTCGCGGTGAGGAGAACCGCAAGAACGCCACTGCCCACGTTGGCCCCCAGCACCAGGCCGAGCGCGACCCCCACGGGCGCGATGCCCGAACCCGCCAGCGCCGCGGTCAGCAGCACGATCGCCAGGCTGGAATACGACAGCACCGTCAGCGTCGCCCCGACCAGGATGTTGAGCAGCACGTCGTTGGGCAGCGCGGCAAGCAGCGCCCGCACGGCGGGTGAATCGGTGAGCGGCCGGGTGCTCGCGACGATCAACTGCAGCGACAGCAGCATCAACCCCAGCCCGATCGCCACCCGCCCGAGCCGCCCGGCGTTGGTTTTTTCGCGCGAGATGAACATCAGCACGCCGCCGAAAATCAGCAGCGGCGAGAGCCACGACAGGTCGAACGAAAAGACCACGGCCATCAGACTGGTGCCCACATCGGCGCCGAGCATCACGGCCAGCGCCGCCGACAGGGTGACGAGCGAACGACCGAGGAACGAGGCGACGATCAACCCGGTGGCCGTGCTCGACTGGATCAGGCTCGTGACGGCCAGGCCGGCGATCACCGAGCGCAGGCGCGATCTCATGCCGGCGGCGAGCCACTGGCGCAGGTTTTCGCCAAACACGCGCAGGATGCCGGTGCGCACGATCTGGGTGCCCCAGACCAGTAGCGCGATCGCCGCGAGCACGTTGAGCAGCGCCAGCATGGTGCTTCAGACGCCGTTGCGGCGCGGCGCGGTGACACCCGCCGTCGGGCCCAGGCCTTGCGTGCGCCGTTCAGAACCCCGCACCTGCGCACCAGGCCGCCCATGCCGACAGGCCGGTGCGGGTGGCGCCACCCCCTTCGAAGTCATGCGGTCGATTGGACATCCGAGTTTGTACATTGTCAACATTCGGCAAAATACCGTTGACAGGTGACGGGCCAACAAATAGATTGCGCTGACATCGGGTTGTCATGC